>NZ_OBDX01000051.1:0-17168 GCF_900215185.1 Pseudomonas sp. LAMO17WK12:I10
TAACACCCAAGCAATTTGCGCTTAACAGCCAGATTGCGGTGTGTGAAGACGAAACGAACCGAAAGTTTGCGAACACACAAAGCTATTACATACCCAATTTGCTGAAGCGTTGAAAGACGACTCGGCACACCGAATTTCTTGACGACCATAGAGCATTGGAACCACCTGATCCCATCCCGAACTCAGAAGTGAAACGATGCATCGCCGATGGTAGTGTGGGGTTTCCCCATGTGAGAGTAGGTCATCGTCAAGATTGAATTCCGAAACCCCAATTGCGAAAGCAATTGGGGTTTTGTTTTTGTGCGACAAAAAATGCCTCATCCCTCGCAACACTCACGTTGGTCCTCTCAGCTGTCACCGCTGCGTGACAGTGCTAAGGTTCGGCCCTAGCTTTTGCATTTTCCAAGGAAGCCCTTATGCCGGACGCCATGTCCCTCAGCGCTGGTTTTATGGTGGTTCACGGTAACCGCCTGGACGAGTTGCGCAGCCTGGTGGTCAGCTGGATGCGGCGTTACCCCTTGGCGCCGCTGGAGAATGAGATCGCCCTGGTCCAGAGCAACGGCATCGCCCAATGGCTGAAGCTGGCCTTGGCTGAGGACTCCGAGGATGACGACATGGGCGGCTGTGGCATCGCTGCTGCCATCGATGTGCAGCTCCCCGGCAGTTTCATGTGGCAGCTTTATCGCATGGTGCTGGGACGCGATGAAATCCCGCCCAAATCACTACTGGATAAAGCGCCGCTGACCTGGCGCCTGATGCGTCTTTTGCCCGAACTGATCGATCAGCCGCACTTCGAGCCCCTACGCCGTTTCCTTACTCACGACACGGATCTGCGCAAGCGCTATCAATTGGCCGAGCGCCTGGCTGACCTGTTCGACCAATATCAGGTCTATCGCGCCGACTGGTTGGAAGACTGGGCCGCAGGCAGGCATCAACTACGCAGCGCTCGAGGTGAGCCCAAGGCCCTGACCCCCGCCAACTGCTGGCAGGCCGAACTGTGGCGGGCGTTGTTGCTGGATGTGGGGGAGGAGGGCATGGCGCAAAGTCGCGCCGGTGTTCATCAACGTTTCATCGAACGAATCCTCAACCTGGAAACGGCGCCACAAGGGTTGCCCTCGCGAGTGATCGTTTTCGGGATTTCCTCCCTGCCGGCGCAAGCCCTGGAAGCCCTGGCCGGACTGGCCCGCTTCAGCCAGGTCCTGCTGTGTGTACACAACCCTTGTCGTCACCATTGGGCGGATATCGTCGCCGACAAGGACCTGCTGCGCCATCAATACAAACGTCAGGCGCGCAAGGCGGGGATGCCGGTGGTGCTCGACCCACAGACCTTGCATCAGCATGCCCACCCGCTGCTCGCCGCCTGGGGTAAACAGGGCCGTGACTACATCAATCTGCTCGACAGCTATGACGATCCCAACAGCTATCGCTCGGCTTTTCGCGACGGCCGTATCGACCTGTTCAGCGAGAGTCAGCCGCAGACTCTGCTGAACCAACTGCAGGACGATATCCTCGAATTGCGCCCGCTGGAGGAGACCCGCCAGTTGTGGCCGGCGGTCGATCTGCACCAGGACAAGTCTATCCGTTTTCACATTGCCCACAGTGCCCAGCGCGAAGTGGAAATTCTCCATGACCAGCTGCTTGCGCGCTTCAGTGAGGACCCTGAATTGCGTCCGCGGGATGTGATCGTGATGGTCCCGGATATCGACAGTTACGCGCCGCATATTCGCGCGGTCTTCGGTCAGTTGGAGCGTGACGATCGACGTTTTATTCCGTTCACCCTGACGGACCAGGGCCAACGTGGCCGCGACCCACTGCTGATTGCCGTGGAGCATCTGCTCAAGCTGCCGGACAGCCGGTTCCCCGTCAGCGAAATCCTCGACCTGCTGGATGTTCCGGCATTACGCGCACGTTTTGGCATTGATGAGGCCGATCTGCCGACCTTGCATCGCTGGATCGAAGGCGCCGGCATCCGCTGGGGCATGAACGCCGAACAACGGGCCGACCTGGGGTTGCCGGAGGAACTGGAGCAGAACAGCTGGCGTTTCGGCCTGCGCCGCATGTTGCTGGGTTACGCCGTGGGACGCTCCGATGCCTGCGAGGGGATCGAGCCTTACGATGAGATCGGTGGCCTGGATGCGGCCCTGATCGGGCCGCTGGTGGCTCTGCTCGATGCCCTGGAGATGGCCTATCAGAACCTCACATTGCCGGCTTCGCCGCCACAGTGGGGCGAGCGCCTGCAAGCCCTCACGCAGCAGTTCTTCCTGGCCAGTACCGAGCATGACGACTACCTGCTGAGCCAACTCGAAGACTTGCGCGAAACCTGGCTGGAAACCTGCGAGTCGGTTGGCCTGCATGATGAGCTGCCGCTGACCGTGGTCCGCGAAGCCTGGCTGGCTGGCCTGGACCAGGGCCGCTTGTCCCAGCGTTTCCTGGCCGGTGCGGTGAACTTCTGCACGCTGATGCCAATGCGTGCGATTCCCTTCAAGCTGGTATGCCTGCTGGGGATGAACGACGGCGACTACCCGCGGGCGCAACCGCCGCTGGATTTCGACCTGATGGGCAGCGACTACCGGCCCGGCGACCGCTCGCGGCGCGAAGACGACCGTTACCTGCTGCTGGAGGCGCTGCTTTCGGCGCGGGATCAACTGTACGTCAGTTGGGTCGGTCGCAGCATTCGCGACAACAGCGAACGCCCGGCCTCGGTGCTGATCGGCCAGTTGCGCGATCACCTGGCCAGTGGCTGGAAGCTGGCGAATGACCAGGACGATCTGCTCGACGCCATGACCCAGGAGCATCCACTGCAACCTTTCAGTGCCCGCTATTTCCATGAAGGCCATGGGCTGTTCAGCTATGCCCGTGAGTGGCAGCTGTTGCACCAGGCCCAAGCGGCTCCTCAAGTGCTTGAACCTCTGGCGCCTTATGTCCAGGAAGAGCCGTTGAGCCTGGGGCAGTTGCAGGACTTCCTGCGTAATCCGGTGCGGCATTTCTTCAGTCAGCGCCTCAAGGTGTTCTTCGAGGCGGCCGACGCGCCGTTGGCCGACGAAGAGCCTTTTGTGCTCGACGCGCTACAACGTTACAGCCTGAGCGACAGCCTGCTGGAGGCGGCGTTGAACTGCGCCGATGATCCGGACCAGGCCCTGCAGGCCCAGGCGCAACGGCTACAGGCCAGCGGTTTGCTGCCCATGGCCGGTTTTGGCGAGAGCCTGCAACGAGAGCTGATCGAGCCCTTGCCGGATCTGCTGATGCGTTATCGGCAATTGCTGGAGTTATGGCCAACGCCGGTCACCAGCGCCTTGCCGATTACCCTTGAACTCAAGGATGTGAAACTCGAAGGCTGGCTGAGCGGCCTGCACCAACGCAGCGACGGCGGGTTGCTGTCGGTCACCACCATCCCCAACAGCATCGGCTCACCCAAGACCCGCAAATGGCACCGCCTGACCCGGCCCTGGGTCAATCATCTGGTGGCCTGTGCCAGCGGCTATACCTTGACCACCGCGCTGGTGGCCAGCGACGACACCTTGTTGCTGCCGCCTCTGGACCGCGATGCGGCGCTGCAAAGCCTGGGCGATCTGCTGCTGGCCTGGCAGGCGGGCATGTGCCAGCCGCTGCCGGTAGCCGTGAAAACCGCCTTTGCCTGGCTGGGCCAGAGCGATCCGGGCAAGGCCGAAGCGGCGGCGCGCAAAGCTTATGAAGGCGATGGCCAGACCAGCGATGGCGAACGTCGGGAAAGCCCGGCCCTGGCGCGCCAGTACCCGGACTACAACGCGTTGATCGCCGACGAAACCTTCAGCGGTTGGGTTGATGCGCTGTATCGCCCACTCTTACAGGCGCCCTGGCGCTCCGCGGCCAATGGGGAGGCTGATGCATGACCCGGCAAGCACCTTTGGCCCTGGCGTTCCCGCTGCGGGGCAGCCAACTGATCGAAGCCAGCGCCGGCACGGGCAAGACCTTTACCATCTCGGCGCTTTACCTGCGCCTGGTGCTAGGGCACGGCGGCGAGCCGGCCGGGTTCGGTCGCGAGTTGTTGCCGCCGCAGATTCTGGTGGTGACCTTCACCGACGCGGCGACCAAGGAACTGCGCGAGCGGATCCGCACCCGCCTGGCTGAAGCCGCACGCTTTTTCCGCGATGAAACCGCCGCGCCCGACGCGCTGATTGCCGAGCTGCGCGATCAGTTCGCCGCCGAGCAATGGCCGGGTTGCGCCAGCCGCCTGGACATCGCCGCGCAATGGATGGACGAGGCCGCGGTCTCGACCATCCACAGTTGGTGTCAGCGCATGTTGCGCGAGCATGCGTTCGACAGCGGCAGCCTGTTTACCCAGACCCTGGAAACCGACCACAGCGATCTGCTGGGCGAAGTGTTGCGCGACTACTGGCGGCTGTTTTGCTACCCGATGCAGGGTGATGCGCTGAACTGGGTGCGGGCCAACTGGGGCGGGCCCGCGGCCTTGCTGCCCAGGGTGCGCGCGCTGTTTGGCAGCGAGCGGGAAGTGGACGCGGAGCAGACGCCGGCGCAGTTGATCGAAGCCTGCTTGCTGGAGCGTCGCGCGGCGTTGGTGCAGCTCAAGGCGCCTTGGCGGCAATGGGCTGGGCAACTGCGGGAGATCTGCTTGCAAGGCGTCGCCAGCAAGGCGGTCGATGGCCGCAAGATGCAGGCGCGCTACTTCGAGCCCTGGTTCGAAAAGATCACCGCCTGGGCCGAAGACGAGTCCATAGAACAACTGGATATCGGTACCGGCTTCAGCCGCCTGACCCCCGAAGGCATGGCCGAGGCCTGGAAAGGCGATGCGCCGGATCATCCCGCACTGGACGCCATGGCCGGGCTCAAGGTCGCGCTCGATGCCCTGCCGAGCCCCGACGCCGCGGTGTTGCAACACGCCGCGCGTTGGGTCGGCGCGCGCTTCGAGGAGGAGAAGCGCCGCCGTGCCGAGATGGGTTTCGACGATATGCTGCTGCGCCTCGACGCCGCGTTGCAGGCCGAGGGTGGCGAGCGTCTGGCGACGCTGATTCGCGAGCAGTTCCCGGTGGCCCTGATCGACGAATTCCAGGACACCGACCCGGTGCAGTACCGGATCTTCGAAAGCATCTACCGCATCGAGGACAACAACCCCGAGACCGGGCTGTTCCTGATCGGCGACCCCAAGCAGGCGATCTACGCCTTCCGCGGGGCGGACATTTACACCTACCTGCGCGCTCGCCAGGCCACCAGCGGCCGCCTGCATACCCTGGGCACCAACTTCCGTTCCAGCCACGCCATGGTCAAGGCGGTGAACCATGTATTCGAGCGTGCCGAGTCCCGTGAACAGGGGCGCGGCGCGTTCCTGTTCCGGGAAAAGAACGGAAAGAACCCGGTGCCGTTCCTGTCGGTGGCCTCCCAGGGGCGCAAGGAGCAGCTACAAAGAGAAGGGCAGGTGGTGCCGGCGCTGAATGTCTGGCACCTGTCCTCAGAGCAAGCCATTTCCGGGGCGCTGTATCGGCAGCAACTGGCGGCGGCCTGCGCCAGCGAAATCGTCGCCTTGCTCAACGGCGGGCAGCAGGCCAGCGCCGGCTTCGCCCGTGACAGCCAACCCTTCAAGGGCCTGCTGCCGGCGGACATCGCCATCCTGGTGCGCGATGGCAAGGAGGCCCAGGCCGTACGTGGCGAACTGGCCGCGCGCGGGGTGCGCAGCGTGTACCTGTCGGACAAGGACTCGGTGTTCGCCGCCCAGGAAGCCCACGACCTGCTGGCCTGGCTCAAGGCCTGTGCCGAGCCAGATATCGAGCGCCCGCTGCGCGCCGCGCTGGCCTCCATCACCCTGAACCTGCCGCTGGTGGAGCTGGAGCGCCTGAACCAGGATGAGCTGGCCTGGGAGAGCCGGGTCATGCAGTTCCGCGGTTATCGCCTGATCTGGCGTACCCAGGGTGTGCTGCCGATGCTGCGACGCCTGCTGCATGACTTCCAGTTGCCCCAGGCCCTGATCGCCCGCAGCGATGGCGAACGGGTCCTGACCAACCTGTTGCACCTGTCCGAACTGTTGCAGCAAGCGGCCGCCGAGCTGGACGGCGAACAAGCGCTGATCCGCCATCTGGCCGAACACCTGGCCTTGTCCGGGCAGGCTGGCGAAGAACAGATCCTGCGTCTGGAAAGCGACGAACAACTGGTCAAGGTGGTGACCATCCACAAATCCAAGGGCCTGGAGTACCCGCTGGTGTTCCTGCCGTTCATCTGTTCGGCCAAGCCGGTGGATGGCAGTCGCCTGCCGCTGCACTACCACGACGAGTCGGGCAAGGCCCAGGTGACGCTACGGCCAACCCCGGAGCTGATTGCCCAGGCCGACGACGAACGTCTGGCCGAAGACCTGCGCCTGCTCTACGTGGCCCTGACCCGTGCCCAGCATGCCTGCTGGCTGGGTGTCGCCGACCTCAAGCGCGGCAACCACAACAGCTCGGTGCTGCACCTCTCGGCCCTGGGCTACCTGTTGGGCGGCGGTGCGTTGTTGAACGAGTCCAGCGGCCTGACGCGCTGGCTGCAAGACCTGCAGCAAGGCTGCGAGGCCATGAGTGTCAGCGAAATGCCCAGCGCCTCCGACAGCCGCTTCCATCCGCCGCGCAACGACGCCACCCTGCTGGCACCCCTGGCTCCCAAGCGGCGCGCCGCGGAGAACTGGTGGATCGCGTCCTATAGCGCCCTGCGTATCAGCGACAGCCTGGGCGCCGGCAATACCGAGGCGCCGGAAAGCCCGCAGGCGCAGAAACTCTTCGACGATGAGCGCCTCGACCCCGATGCCCCGCGTGAAGTCGTGGCCAGCGGCGCGGACATCCATCGCTTCCCCCGTGGGCCGAACCCGGGGACCTTCCTCCACGGCCTGCTGGAGTGGGCCGGTGACGAGGGGTTCGCCGCCGACCCCGTCGCCATCGAGGACGCCATCGCTCGGCGCTGTAATCGCCGCGGTTGGCAAGGCTGGATCAAGACCCTGAGCGACTGGTTGCGGCATCTGTTGCAACTGCCTTTGCCAGCCGGTGCGGGGCGACCGCCGGTGGTGCTCGCACAGTTGAGCCAATACCGGGTCGAGATGGAATTCTGGTTCGCCAGCCACAAGGTCGATGTGCTCAAGCTCGACGAGCTGGTGCGCCAGTACACCCATCAAGGCGTGCCGCGGGTGACCGCCGAACCTGTCCTGCTCAATGGCATGTTCAAGGGCTTCATCGACCTGACCTTCGAGCATCAAGGGCGCTATTACGTGGCCGACTACAAATCCAACTGGCTGGGCGTGGATGACGCCGCCTATACCGAGCAGGCCATGGAACAATCGATTCTCGACAACCGTTACGACTTGCAATACGTGCTGTACCTGCTGGCCCTGCATCGCCAGTTGCGCGCGCGTCTGGCGGACTACGATTACGACCGGCACATGGGCGGTGCCCTGTACCTGTTCTTGCGTGGCACGGGTTCGGCCAGCCGCGGCGTGTTTTTCACCCGGCCACCCCGTGAGCTGATCGAGCGCCTGGACCGTTTGTTCCAGGGCAAACCCGAGCAGCCCAAGGCCGAGCCGGCGTGGGAACAGGGAGTATTGCTGTGATCGAGGATCTGCTGACGCCGCTGGAACCCCAGCCCCATCCCGACCTGGCGCCCCTGGTACGGGCCGGCGATTTGCTGCTGTTGCTCGATCGTTGGGTCGAGCGCGGCTGGTTGCGCGCCCTGGACAAGGCTTTCGTAGGCTTCCTCCATGAGCTGGAGCCACAAGGCGATCCACTGGTGCTGATGGCCGCGGCGTTGACCAGCCATCAACTGGGCCACGGGCATGTTTGCCTGGATCTGTTCGAAACCCTCAAGGAGCCGGACTTCGCCCTGTCCCTGCCGCCGGAAGGCGACCTGCAAAGCACGGCGGCGGTACTGCCGTCGCAGGTGCTGGCGACGCTGGACGGCGCGCACTGGTGCAAGGCCCTGGCGGCCAGTCGCCTGGTGGCGCTGGCGGCCGACCAGAGCGAGCAGGCCCGCCAGCGGCCTTTGGTGTTGTCGGGCAAGCGCCTGTATCTGCGCCGTTACTGGGCCTATGAGCGGCGCATCGACAATGCCTTGCGCCAGCGCCTGGCGGTGCAGGAGGAAACCCCCGCGGATTTGGCCGAGCGTCTCGGCGGCCTGTTCGGCGCGGCCAAGGCGGCGGGGCCGGTGGACTGGCAGAAGCTTGCCTGTGCGCTGGCCACCCGAGGCGCCTTCAGCATCATTACCGGCGGGCCGGGAACCGGTAAAACCACCACCGTAGTACGCCTGCTGGCCTTGCTCCAGGCCCCGGCTGTCGAAGCCGGCAAGCCTTTGCGCATCCACCTCGCCGCGCCCACTGGCAAGGCGGCGGCGCGCCTCACCGAATCCATCAGCCTGCAAGTGCGCTCCCTGTCGGTCGACGACAGTGTGCGCGAGAAGATCCCCAGCGACGTGACCACGGTGCACCGGCTGTTGGGCAATCGTCCGGGAACCCGGCACTTCCGCCATCACGCCGGCAACCGCTTGCCCCTGGATGTGCTGGTGGTCGACGAAGCCTCGATGATTGACCTGGAGATGATGGCCAATCTGCTCGATGCGCTGCCGGTGCACGCGCGCCTGGTGTTGCTCGGGGACAAGGATCAACTGGCCTCGGTGGAAGCCGGCGCGGTGCTCGGCGATCTGTGCCGCGACGCCGAGGCCGGCTGGTACAGCCCGCAGACCCGCAGCTGGCTCGAGGCCGTCAGCGGCGAACAGCTGGCGGACAGCGGTCTGCAGGAAGACAGCGCCGGCGTTCACCCGCTGGCCCAGCAGGTGGTGATGCTGCGCCACTCCCGGCGCTTCGGCGAAGGCAGCGGTATCGGCCAGCTGGCGCGCTGGGTCAACCAGCAGCAGGCCGAGGAAGCGCGCCGTCTACTGGCCGCCCGCAGCCATGCCGACCTGTATGGCTTGAGCCTCAAGGGCGAGCAGGACCGCGCTCTGGAGCGCTTGCTGCTGGAAGGCCATGGCGACGGGCCGCAGGGTTACCGGCATTACCTGAGCCTGTTGCGCGGCCAGCGCCCGCCTGCCGATACAGCGTTGGAAGATCCGCGCTGGACCGCCTGGGCCCGCGATGTGTTGCTGGCCTTCGACCAGTTCCAGTTGCTCTGCGCGGTGCGCAAGGGGCCTTGGGGTGTCGAGGGGTTGAACCAGCGGATCACCGCCGCCCTGTTCAAGGCGCGGCTGATCGAAAGCGATCAGCAGTGGTACGAAGGTCGTCCGGTGCTGATGACCCGCAACGATTACGGCCTGGGCCTGATGAACGGCGATATCGGCATTGCCTTGAAGTTGCCCGAGCACGAAGGCACGCAAGACGGGCGCCTGGTGCTGCGGGTGGCCTTCCCGCGCAACGATGGCCAGGGTGGCGTGCGTTTCGTGTTGCCGAGCCGGCTCAACGATGTGGAAACCGTGTACGCCATGACCGTGCACAAATCCCAGGGCTCGGAGTTCGCCCACACCGCGCTGATCCTGCCCGAGGCGCTGAACCCGGTGCTGACCAAGGAACTGATCTACACCGGCATCACCCGGGCCAAGGACTGGTTCAGCCTGATCGAGCCGCGGGCCGGGGTGTTCGAAGAGGCGGTGCGGCGCAAGGTCAAGCGCTTGAGCGGGTTGATGCTCGACCTGGGTTGAACGCCGGGTCACTGGCGTTCGGCACTCGATCAGAACGCCGCGGCCAGTGCCGTCGCGCTTGGCTGCTCCAGCCCCATGAAGCGTCTGACCCGTTCCCCCGCCGCTGCTTCGCGGATCGCTTGCGGGCTGGCGTCCAGCTGGATATTGCCGCCCTCCATGAAGATCACCCGATCGGAAATCGACAGGGCGAAGTCCATCTCGTGGGTGACGATCAACATGGTCATGCCTTCTCGGGCCAGGTCGCGAATCACGTTCAACACATCGCCCACCAGCTCGGGATCGAGGGCCGAGGTCGGCTCGTCGAAAAGCATGATCTGCGGCTCCATCGCCAGGGCCCGGGCAATCGCCACGCGCTGCTGCTGGCCGCCGGACAGCTGGTGCGGGTACTTGTGGGCGTGGGCCAGCAGGCCGACCTTGTCCAGCAAGGCGTAAGCCTGCTGCTCGCTCAAGGCCTTGCTGCTGCCGTGGTAACGCGGCGCCAGGCAGATGTTGTCGAGGATGCAGCGATGGGGGAACAGGTTGAAGTTCTGGAAGACCATGCCGATGTGCCGCACGCCCTCGCGCACCTGCGGGCTGTTGAGGTTGTCGCCGGCGCTGATGAAGCTGTTGCCGAACAGCACGATCTCGCCCTGGTCGATACGCTCCAGGCCGTTGATGGTGCGGATCAGCGAGGTCTTGCCCGAACCGGACGGACCGATGATGGAAATCACCTGGCCACTGGCGACGTTCAGGTCGACGCCCTTGAGCACCTGATGATCGCCGTAGCGCTTGTGGATGTTTTGCAGTTGCAGGGCCGGGGCACTGCCGGCTACCGATCGTGGGCGAGGGCGGCTGTGCTGCGGTTGTGCCTGTTGCCGGAGCCGCTCGGTGCCGGCGGCATCCAGGGTTTGCGGGGTGCGCAGGTTCAGGTCCAGGTGGCGTTCCAGGCGCTGCAGCAACCAGGCGAACAGGGTGACGATCAGCACGTAGTACACCGCCACCGCGGCCAGGGTCTCCATCACCAGGAAGTTCTGCGCATACAGGCGCTGGCCGACGGTGAGCAGTTCGGTCAGGGAGATCACCGAGATCAGCGAAGTCAGCTTGACCACGGTGATGTACTCGTTGATCAGGGTCGGCAGGGAAATGCGGAAGGCCTGGGGGATGACGATCAGCCGTTGCAAGCCGATCAGGCCGATGCCCAGCGCGCGGCCGGCTTCCTTCTGCCCCTTGGCCACCGAGATCAGCCCACCACGATGGATTTCCGCCATGTACGCCGCTTCGGTCACCACCAGGGCGAGCAGCCCCGAGTAGAAGGGGTTGGACAGCACCGAACCGGTGGCCGGAAACAGCTGGGGCAGGTTGTAGACGAAGACCACCAGCACCAGCAGCGGAATGCTGCGAAAGAACCAGATGTACAGCGCTGCCGGGGTTCTGATCCAGGCGGCCGTGGAGAGTTTGGCCGAGGCCAGGAGAAAGCCCAGCAGCATGCCGATGAACCAGGCCAGGGCGCTGAGCTGGACCACGGTGACGCAGGCATGCCAGAAGCTGGGTAGGGAAAACAGGGAGATGAAGTAGGACCAGTCGAATTGCATAAACACCTCGGGCGGCTTCGGATCGCAGGCATCAGGACGGGCGCTGCGCGCTCGATCGGGGGCCGGTCACGGGCGCATCCGTGCGCCGCAGTGGCTTGTCAGTCAGTCACCGGTTCCAGGTTGTATTTGCCGAGGATCGCGGCGTACTCGCCGTTCTTGCGGCTCTCGGCGAAGGCTTCCTGCAGCGCCTTGTAGGTGGCGTCGTTGCCTTTCTTGACGAAGATGCCGAGGGTTTGCTGATAGATCAGGTGCTGGCTGGTGACCACCACCCGACCCTGGGTACGTTCGGCGATCATCTTCGCCGCGCCGGCGATTTCCACCTGGGCCTGGATGTTCTTCGACAGCAGGGCCTGGGTTACCTCAGGTGCCGAGGGGTATTCGCTGACACTGATCGCGCCCTTGTTGTTTGGCACGCAGTAGTCGCTGGAGAGCTTCTGTAACTGGCTGACCCAGGTGGTGCCCTGTTCCAGCCCGACCTTCAGGCCGCACAGGTCTTCAGGGGTTTGTGGATTCAGGCCGCTGTCCTTGGACGTCATGATCGCCGCGCCGGTTTTCGCATAGGCGATGGTCATGGCTTGGGTCTGCCGTTCCGGAGTGATGTACATGCCGGAAATGATCGCGTCGTAGCGACCGGCGTTGAGGCCGAGGATCAGGCTGGGGAACTTGGTGTCGACGAACTCGGCCTTGGCGTTCAGGTGCCTGGCCAGGGCGTGAGCCAGTTCCGGGTCGGAGCCGACCACGTTCTTCTCGCTGTCATAGGACTCGAACGGCGGGTAGGTGATTTCCATGCCGATCTTCAGCTGTCCGGGTGTCGCGGTCGAGGCCAGGCCAGCGGTGGCGCACAACAGGCCGGCGGTGAGCAGGGTCAGGCGAGCAACGTTGTTTTTGTTAAGCATCGTGGGTCTCTCCAGGGGATGGAAGCAAAGGGCAAAAGGGTGGTTAGGACGCTTGCGACTGGTGTTTCAGGTGGCCGAAGCTCGAAGGCTTGCGGGCCTTTTCCGGCAGGCGGATCTCGCCGTTCTCCACGCGCTTGCGCAGGTACTGGTAGGTCTGCAGGGCCTGGCCATACATGTGTTCGCCGATGGCGATCTGCTCGTAGTCGTCCGAGGCCTTGGCGAACTGCGGCAAAGGCTTGATCTGGGTATGAAAGTCGCAGGCGTAGAACAGCGGAAACGAGTAGCGCTCCTCGCTGACGCTGCGCACCCGGTGGGCGGTGGCGACAAAGGCGCCGGCGGTCATCACCTCCAGCATGTCGCCGATGTTCACCACAAAGGCGTCGGCCAGCGGCGGGGCATCGATCCACTGGCCCAGGTTGTTCATCACCTCCAGGCCCGGCTTGTCGGCCAGCAGGATGGTGAAGCACTCGTAGTCGGTGTGGGCGCCGATGCCGGGCGCATCCTGAGCCGCGTCGTCGAACGGGTAGTGGATCAGGCGCAGCTTGGAAGGCGGGCGGGTGACCAGGGCGTCGAAATAGTTTTCCTCCAGGCCCAGGGCCAGGGCGAACCCGCCGAACAGGCGCCTGCCGAGGGCGAAGACGGCCGCGTAATAGGCTTGCACCGCCTCCTTGAAGCCGGGCAGTTCTGGCCATTCGTTCGGCCCCAGCAGCGGCGTGTTGGCCAGGACCAGGGGATCGTCGGCCGGTACTTCGAAGCCGATGTCGAAGGCTTCCTTGTGATCCGGCTTGCCCTTGGAATACACCTCCTCGCCCTCGGGGACGAAACCCTTGTGGCTTTTCGAGGTGCCGATGTAGTGCTGCATCTTGCTGTCCAGGGGTTGGGCGAAATAGTCCCTGGCGGCCTGGCGCAGGCCGGCGATCAACTGCGGGTCGATGCCATGACTGGTGATGTAGAGAAAGCCCACTTCGCTGGCGGCCGCTCCCAACTGCTCGGCGACGGCCAGCCGGTGCTCCAGCTCGATGCTGAACAGGCCGGCGATGTCCACCACCGGAATGTGCTTGAAGTTGGCCTTGGCCGGGGTGTTATCGATCTTCTCGGGCATGACGCAAGAACCTCACGGACGGGTTGAGTGGGTGAAGCGGTCGAAGTGTTCGCGCTCGGTCCTGGCCATCCACTGGTTCAGCGACCAGAGGTCGGCCACTGGCACGTTGGTGAAGGGCAGGTGATGCAGGTAGCCGTCGGCGCCGAACTCCGGGGTCAGGGTGCTGACCTGGTAGCCACGGGCCTTTTGCGAATGCCAGATGGCTTCCCAGTGCTGCTGGTGGAACGCCAGTTCACGGGCATATTCCGGGGCGGCGGGGTGCGGGACTTGTGGCCCCTGGTCATAGCCGACCCGGGCCTGGATATGGTGAACGCGCTCGACGAAGGCGCTCAGGTCATCGAAGGGGTCATCCAGCAGGCGTTCGCAGGTGACGACCCAGTGGCTGATATCGCTGGTGAAACGCAGGTCGGGCAATTGCCGGATCAGCTCCAGGGTGACCCAGGGATTGAACAGCGAACGGGCGCGGTGGGTCTCGAAGCTGCAGAACTGGCCATGCTTGCGCGCCAGCTCCATGGCCTGGCCGAAGAACTCGACTTGCTGGGCCAGGGGCCAGCGGTCGTTGCCGGCCAGCACATTGACGAAGCGCGGCGCCAGTTCGGCGGCCCAGGCGAGCTTGCGCTCCAGGTCCAGCAGGTGTTCCTGGAACGCGGCCGACTGTTTTGGCAGGACGTCGTAGGCGGTGAAAACCGTGCAGATGTAGGCGAGGCGATTGTCCCGCAGGAAAGTGCCGAATTCGCCGCGTTCGCGGGCTTGCAAAGGCAGGCGGGCTTCCATACCGTCGAAGCCGGCGGCTAGCAGCTCGTCGAGGGCCTGGGCTGGGCTGGCGGTATAGCCCCAGAGTGTGCGGAATATTTCCAGTTGCATCGGCTAACCTCAAAGATGTCTTGGGCTACTCATGGCACCGCAAAGGCACTGGGCCGACGCGGCGATACTGGGCAGTAGCAAAAGACATTCCTTGAGCCGGGTCTCTGCGGATCCGGTCTCACCGAGGGCGCTCTGGACGGCTCGCTCTCTGGCGCCGATCTTAAGCAGGCGATGCAGGCATGAAGAATAGGAAGGCTCAAATCGTTACTTCATTTTTTTCTAAACCAATAGCCTGCTACCCATACCTGGGAACCTCGCGGCGGTTTCACCGGCTGTGCTATCGTTGCGGCATCATTGTATGAAGATCAAAGAGAATCCCTGCATGAACGTGGCTGTCTCGGCGACAGAGCGCTTTTCGGGCTGGAGGCAGGTACTGCTGTCCGCCCTGGTCTGTCTGTTGAGCACTTTTGCCGTCGCGCAACCCGAGCCTGCTGCCACCAGCCTGGCAGACCAGCGCGCCAAGGCGGTGACTCAAGTGGTGCTGGGGATTCTCAGTTATGCACGCTGGCCGGTAGAGCCGGCGCAATTGCGTTTGTGCGTGGTGGGGCCGACCGAATACACCGACGACCTGGTCAAGGGCACGACCCAGGCCACGGGCCGCCCGGTTCTGGTGCAGCGCTTGCTGGCCGACAACCCGGCCATCGTCAGCGAGTGCGATGCGGTGTACATCGGCAAGCTGACCGACGACCAGCGCGCCCGCCTGTTCACTTCCCTGGTCGGTCATCCGGTATTGAGCATCAGCGAGGGCGGCGACCAGTGCACAGTCGGTAGCCTGTTCTGCCTGCGCGTCAGTGACAATCAGGTGTCATTCGAGGTCAACCTGGATTCGGTGGCGCGCAGTGGCGTGCGGATTCATCCAAGCGTGCTGCAACTCTCCCGTCGTCGACCGGCGGCGCCATGAGCCTCTTCAAATCTCCTGCTCGCCCTACCTTGCGTTCGGTCATTGGCCGCGGGAACCTGACTGTCGCGTTGCTGGCCATTTCCATGGCCAGCCTGTCCCTGACATTGCTCGGGGTACTGGCGTTGCGGGTGTATGCCGATCACAACCTGCATCTGATCGCGCGTTCGATCAATTACACGGTCGAAGCGGCGGTGGTGTTCAACGACAGCGCCGCGGCGACCGAAGCCCTGGCCCTGATTGCCTCCACCGAAGAGGTGGCCGATGCCCAGGTACTCGATGCCCGGGGGCGCGTGCTGGCCCATTGGGAGCGGCCGGAAATCGGTTTGCTGACCGATCTGGAAATGCAGATCGCCCGGGCCTTTCTCGAGAAGCCCATCACCGTGCCGATCATGCATCAGGGCCAGGAAATCGGCAGCATCGCCCTGACCGGGCACGGCGGCAGCCTGCTGCGCTTCCTGCTCAGTGGGCTGGTGGGGATTGTCCTGTGTATCGCGGTGAGCGCCTGGGTCGCGCTTTCCCTGGCGCGCCGGCAGTTGCGCGGCATCACCGGGCCGCTGCGCAGCCTGGCCGATGTGGCCCATGCCGCGCGCCGCGAGCGGGCATTCGACGTTCGGGTGCCGCCGGCGGAAATTGCCGAACTGGACAACCTGGGCAACGACTTCAATGCCCTGCTCGATGAGCTGGAAGCCTGGCAAACCCACTTGCAGAGTGAAAACGAAACCCTGGCCCACCAGGCCAGCCATGACAGCCTGACCGGGTTGCCGAACCGGGCGTTTTTCGAGGGCCGGCTGATCCGCGCGCTGCGCGGCGCCAGCAAGCTCAACGAACGGGTGGCGGTGCTGTTTCTCGACAGTGACCGTTTCAAGGGCATCAACGACAACTTCGGTCACGCCGCCGGCGACGCGGTGCTGATGGCGGTGGCGTCGCGGGTGCGCGCGCAGTTGCGCGAGGAAGACCTGGTGGCGCGCCTGGGGGGCGACGAGTTCGCCATTCTGCTGACACCGCTGCACCGCATCGAGGATGCCGAGCGTATCGCGGAAAAAATCATCGCCAGCATGGAGGTGCCGATTGCCTTGCCAGGCAGTACTTCGGTACTGACTTCCCTCAGTATCGGTATTGCCGTCTACCCTGATCATGGCACCACCCCGGGTGCTCTGCTCAACGCCGCCGATGCGGCGATGTATCAGGCCAAGCGTGTCTCTCGAGGCGGGCAACACACCGCGGGGTCGGAGCCCCCCGTCGTTCACGTTCAATCCAGGAGCTAATTCTTTGTTTTCACTGACTCGACCTTGCTTGCGACTTTTCACCACCGGCCTGTTGCTGGCGCTGCTTTCATTGACCGGTTGCCAGAGCGTGCCGCCCAAGGGGCTGACCCCGCAGCAAGTGGCGGTGCTCAAGCAGGAGGGCTTTGAGCTGACGGACGAGGGCTGGGCCTTCGGCCTGTCCGGCAAGGTGCTGTTCGGCAGCGATATCGAGACACTGAATGCCGCCAGTACCGAGATCGTCGAGCGCATCGGCAAGGCCCTGGTCAGCGTGCACATCGACAAGGTCCGGGTCGATGGCCACACCGATGGCTCCGGCAGGGAAAGCTACAACCAGCAACTGTCCCTGCGCCGGGCGAAAAGCGTAAGCAAGGTACTGGTGGCCACGGGCATGCGCGAAGAAAACATCCAGCTGCGCGGCCTGGGCAGCAGCGAGCCGGTGGCCTCCAACAGCACGGTGGCCGGACGTACCGAAAACCGTCGCGTCTCGATCGTGGTCATTGCCGACTGATCGGCGAAGACCATCATGCCAGCAGGCCCTGATTCTTCCTTCACACTGCGGATCCCACAGCAGGGTGATCCGCTAGGTCTTCGCAGTAGCAGGACCAGGCTGTGCTAAGTGGATCTTGCAGTGGCGCTGGCAGGGCGCCTTAGGTTCTGTACGAAAACCCTTGAAACATCGAAATGGGTAAAATCGCCGCCATCAACGGCAGGAGCCCCTGATGGCCAAGCGATACGAACTCAGCGATGCGTCCTGGGAAATGATTGAAGATCTCATCACCCAGGATCAGAAAACGGGACGCCCAAGAAACGACGACCGCTTGATGCTCAACGGCATCCTATGGGTGCTCTGCTCAGGCGCCGCATGGCGCGATATGCCTGAGCGTTTCGGCCCTTGGTCGACGGTCTATCAACGCTTTCGCGACTGGCGCAATCGAGGCA
>NZ_OBDX01000010.1:0-193639 GCF_900215185.1 Pseudomonas sp. LAMO17WK12:I10
TTCCTGGGCCTGGATGTACGGGTCAAGGAGTCGGGGCGTTACAACGGTCGACGCAAGCTGAGCAAGCAAGGCGACTCGGAAACCCGACGCTTGCTTTACAACGCCGCCATGGCGGCAAGCAGGACCAAGGCTTGGCAATCCCGCTATCAGCAATACCTGCAGCGCGGTCTGAAGCGAACAGAAGCGCTGATCATCCTTGCGCGTAAATTAGCCCGTATTGCCTTCGCTCTGATGAAGACCCAACAGCCGTATCGACCTACGGTCGATACGGTGGGGTAGACATAGAATCTCCTACAGGGATTTGCATTGACTCTTTTTCCGGAGGCTCGAATGACCCAGGCAGACTTCATCATCATCGGCGGCGGCATTGCCGGTGCCTCCACCGGCTACTGGCTGTCGCGCCATGGCCGGGTGCTGGTGCTGGAACGCGAATCGCATCCGGCCTACCACTCCACCGGGCGCTCCGCCGCGCTCTATACCGCCGCCTATGGCACGCCCCAGGTACGCGCCCTGACCCTGGCCAGCCGGGACTTTTTCGATGCACCGCCGCAAGGGTTCTGCGAGCACCCGCTGCTGACCCCGCGCGGCGAAATGACCGTGGACTTCACCGGCGACCCCAGCGAGCTGAACAACCAGTACCTGAGCGCCAAGGCCACGGTGCCGGAGATGCAGCTGCTGAGCGCCGACGAAGCCTGCGCGCGCCTGCCGATCCTGCGTCGCGAGAAGGTCCACGGCGCCCTCTACGACCCAAGCGCCAGCGACATCGACACCGACGCCCTGCACCAGGGTTACCTGCGCGGCATCCGGCGCAACCAGGGCGAGGTGCGTACCGACTGTGAAGTGCTGGAGCTGAGCCGCGACGAACAAGGCCAATGGCAGGTACGGACCGCCGGCCAGACCTTCAGCGCGCCCATCCTGATCAACGCCGCCGGCGCCTGGGCCGACCAGGTCGGCGCCATGGCCGGCGCCCGGCCCCTGGGCCTGCAGCCGAAACGCCGCGCAGCCTTTATC
Source organism: Pseudomonas sp. LAMO17WK12:I10 (assembly GCF_900215185.1). Lineage (NCBI taxonomy): Bacteria > Pseudomonadati > Pseudomonadota > Gammaproteobacteria > Pseudomonadales > Pseudomonadaceae > Pseudomonas > Pseudomonas sp. LAMO17WK12:I10. The sequence continues at coordinate 1,012 of NZ_OBDX01000010.1, forward strand.
TTCGCCGGCCCCGAAGGCGTCGATATCCACCACTGGCCGATGCTGGTGAGCCTCGACGAATCCTTCTACATGAAGCCCGACGCCGGCATGTTCCTCGGCTCGCCGGCCAACGCCGACCCGGTGGAGCCCCACGATGTACAGCCGGAAGAGCTGGACATCGCCATGGGCATCTACCAGATCGAAGAGGCCACCACCCTGACCATTCGCCGCCCGACCCGCACCTGGGCCGGCCTGCGCAGTTTTGTCAGCGACGGCGATCTGCTAGCCGGCTTCGACCCCCAGGTACCGGGCCTGTTCTGGGTCGCCGCGCAAGGCGGCTACGGCATCCAGACCTCGCCGGCCATGGGCCAGGCCAGCGCCGCCCTGGTGCGTGGCGAAGCCTTGCCGGAGCAACTGGCGCGCTTTGGCCTGGACGCCGCCATGCTCTCCCCCGCCCGCCTCGGCTGACCCCGCTCAGGTGACGCGCCCCAACGATTGCGGCACACTCGCAGCGCCCTGCCTCGCAGGGCGCTGACACCGCCTGGAGACCCACCCCATGACCTCACCCGCGCAGGACCCTGTCCTGGATAACTTCCGAGCGATCGCCGATGCCATCGCCACGCTGTTCTTCCCCCATGCCGAGGTGGTCATCCACGATCTGCGCACACAGAAGATCGACTACATCGCCAACAACATCTCCAAGCGCGAAGTGGGCGACGACTCCGCCCTCGAAGACATGCTCGGCGAGGACGCCAATGAGCGGAATATCGGCCCCTATGAAAAGCTCAACTGGGACGGCCAGAAGATCCGCAGCCTCAGCAGCGTGCTGCGCGACGGTAGCGGCCAGCCGCTGGCGGTGCTGTGCATCAACCTGAATATTTCGCTGTTCGAGAATGCCAAGGCGGCGCTGGACCTGTTCCTCTCGCCGAGCAAACTGATCCCGCAACCGGACTCGTTGTTTCGCGACGACTGGCAGGAGCGCATCAACACCTTCCTGCACAACTGGCTGCGCGAACGGCAGCTGGGCCTGAACCTGCTGACCCGCGAACATAAGCGCGAACTGGTGCTGGCGCTGCACGCCGAAGGCGCGTTCAAGGGCAAAAGCGCCGCCAACTATGTGGCCAACGTGCTGAACATGGGGCGGGCGACGGTGTACAAGCACCTGAAGGAATTGAAGGGCTGACGGCCCCCTGAAAAGCCTCGCTCCGACAAAACCGTAGGAGCGAGGCTTGCCCGCGATGGCGTCCTCACGAACGCCACGCGACATCAGTCGCCGTAGATGTCGGACTTGAAGTACTTCTCGGAAATCTTCTGATATTCGCCACTGGCGCGAATGCCATCGATGGCGCTATTCAACTGGCTGACCAGCTCGGTATTACCCTTGCGCACCGCGATCCCCGCGCCCTCACCCACGTATTTCGGGTCCTTCAGTTCCGGCCCTACAAACGCATAGCCCTTGCCGCGCGGCATCGACAGGAAGTCATTCAGCGGAATGGTGTCCGCGAAAATCGCATCGAGGCGCCCGGCCGCCAGGTCCATGTAGATCTCTTCGTTGTTGCTGTAGCGCTTGACGTTGATGCCCTTGGGCTCGAATACCTCGGTGGCGTAACGGTCGGTGGTGGTCGCCCGTTGCACACCGACGTTCTTGCCCTTGAGGCTGGCGTACTGATCATCGACCGTGGCGCCTTCCTTCATCACCAGCCGCGAGGAAGTGAAGTAGTACTTGTGGGTGAAGTCGACCGACTTCTTGCGGTCTTCGTTGATGGTCATCGACGACAGCGCCATGTCGATCTTTTTCACTTTCAAGGAGGGAATCAGGCCGTCGAATTCACCCTCGCCCCATAGGCACTTGACCTGCATCTGCGCACACAGGGCATTGCCGATGTCGTAGTCGAAACCGACGATCTCGCCCTTGTCGGTTTTCGAGGCGAACGGCGGATAAGCCGCCTCGATGCCGATGCGCAGGGTTTTCTCGGCGGCGAACAGGCTGCTGCACGCCAACAGGCTCAGGGCCAGGCCACTGATGAGGGGGAGTTTCTTCATGTTCGTTCTCTCGCGGGTTGTTGTTGGTTTGGCAAGACAGAAGAAAGGGGTGAAACGGTGGAGCCTTGTTTGTACTTTTAAATCCATACTGGACTTTTACGTATATTTCGTCAACGCAGCGGACGCGGTTCAGCCGGCCTTTGGTCGAGAGGCAGAAATGGGAAAAAACAGGGAAATGGAGGGTGCAGTTGAGGACCTGCGGTCAAGACGGATGGATCAGGCAATCATTCTTTCCAACGGTCCGCCGCCGCGTGATCGCTGTCGCGACCTTCCACCCAGCGCGGGCCGTCGGCGGTGGTTTCCTTCTTCCAGAACGGTGCGCGGGTTTTCAGGTAGTCCATGACAAAGGCACAAGCGTCGAACGCCGCCTGGCGGTGGGCGCTGGCGGCGCCGACAAAGACGATCGGCTCGCCCGGCTCCAGCGCGCCGATGCGATGCAGCACTTCCAGCTTGAGCAGCGGCCAGCGCTGTTCGGCCTCGGCGGCGATCTTGCCGAGGGCCTTTTCGGTCATGCCCGGGTAATGCTCAAGAAACATCCCGGCCACCTCCAGGCCATCGTTGAAATCACGCACGTAGCCGACAAAGCTCACCACTGCGCCGACGCCGACATTCGCCGCATGCATCGCGTTGACTTCCGCCCCCGGATCGAAGGCGCCCGATTGCACACGAATCGCCATGTCAGCCCCCGGTCACAGTAGGAAAAAACGCCACTTCGTCGCCGTCGCTCACTGGCTCGTCGAGCTGGCACAGGTCTTCGTTGCGGGCGCACATCAGGTTCTGCTCGCTGAGCACCTCGGCGCCCTCGCGTTGGGCCAGCAGGGCGCGCACATCGTCGACCGTGGCGAAATCGCCGGCGACCCGCAGCGAATCCACGCCCAGCGCCTCGCGATAGCGGGCGAAAAACTTCACAGTCAGGTTCATTGTTCATCCGCCTGGTAATGACCGCTCTTGCCGCCCAGCTTCTCCAGCAAGCGCACACCTTCGATGGTCATGCCGCGGTCCACGGCCTTGCACATGTCATAGATGGTCAGGGCGGCGACGCTGGCGGCGGTCAGGGCTTCCATTTCCACCCCGGTCTGCCCGGCCAGCTTGCAGCGGGCAACGATGCGCACGCTGTCCTCGCCTTCGGCGCTGAGCTCGACCTTGACGCTGGTAAGCATCAGTGGATGGCACAGGGGGATCAGATCGCTGGTCTTTTTCGCCGCCTGGATGCCGGCGATGCGCGCCACGGCGAACACATCACCCTTGGGGTGACCGCCGCTGACGATCATTTGCAGGGTTTGCGGGAGCATGCGCACCCGGGCTTCGGCCGTGGCTTCGCGGGACGTCACGGCTTTGTCGGTGACGTCGACCATATTGGCGCGACCTTGGGAATCGAGATGAGTCAGCACAGCCTTACTCCTGATCAGGAAAGGCGATTGTAAACCCGAGGGTCAAATTTCCGCACGCTTGATTACGCGATCCTTGTAGCCGCTGGCGCAGCCTGCGATCGGCCGCGTAGCGGACGTGATCCGGACTTCCCCAGGGTTACCGGGGAAATGCAACAGGTCCTCTGGCGTCTGCTGCGCAGCCGATCGCAGCCTGGCAGCAGCTACAGAAGATTTCATCCAGGCATAAAAAAACGGGCGGCCTCGCGGCCGTCCGTCTGGCGAGGGTTACAGATGGGATTCGGCGTATTCGGCCAGAATCGAGCGTGGAACCCCTTGCAGGGTGATGTGCACCCCGTTGGGGAAGTCCTTGAAGCGTTCAGTGAGGTAGGTCAGCCCGGAGCTGGTCGCGGACAGGTAAGGGGTATCGATCTGCGCCAGGTTGCCCAGGCACACCACTTTGGAACCGGCGCCGGCACGGGTGATGATGGTTTTCATCTGGTGCGGGGTGAGGTTCTGGCATTCGTCGATCAGGATCAGGCTCTGCTGGAAGCTGCGGCCACGAATGTAGTTGAGGGATTTGAACTGCAGCGGCACCTTGCTGAGGATGTAGTCGACGCTGCCATGGGTGCTTTCGTCATCCATGTGCAGGGCTTCGAGGTTGTCGGTGATGGCGCCGAGCCAGGGCTCCATCTTTTCCGCTTCGGTGCCCGGCAGGAAGCCGATCTCCTGGTCCAGCCCCTGCACGCTGCGGGTGGCGATGATGCGCCGATAACGCTTGCTGACCATGGTCTGCTCGATGGCCGCGGCCAGGGCCAGGATGGTCTTGCCTGAACCTGCTGCCCCGGACAGGTTGACCAGATGAATGTCCGGATCGAGCAGGGCGAACAGCGCCAGGCCTTGATAAATGTCGCGCGGTTTCAGGCCCCAGGCTTCCTGGTGCAACAGGGGTTCCTGATGCAGGTCGAGAATCAGCAGCACATCGGCGCGAATCTCCTTGATCCAGCCGACAAAACCCTGTTCGTCGATGATGAACTCGTTGATGTGCACCGCCGGCAGGTTGTCGGTGAGTTGCACCTGGTGCCAGGTGCGGCCGTGATCCTGGCGGGTTTCCACCTTGCTCACGCGGTCCCAGAAGGAGCCGGTCATGTTGTGGAAGCCGTTGGGCAGCAAGGCCACGTCGTCGACCAACTGGTCGGTGCTGTAGTCCTCGGCGGCGATCCCGCAAGCGCGCGCCTTGAGGCGCATGTTGATGTCTTTGGTCACCAGCACCACGCGCAGCTCCTTGTCGCGCGCGTGCAGGTCGATCAACTGGTTGATGATGATGTTGTCGTTGAGATTTTCCGGCAACAGGCTGTTGGGCTCGGAGCGCTTGCTCATGAGGATCGACAGCAGGCCTTTGGGGCCGCTCTTGCCACGCTGGATAGGCACACCCAGCTCGACGTCTTCAGGCGAGGCCTCACCCAGGGTCTTGTCGATCAGGCGAATGGCCTGGCGGCATTCCGCTGCAACGCTGTGATGGCCGCTCTTGAGCTTGTCGAGTTCCTCCAGGACGATCATCGGGATCGCCACATGGTGTTCTTCGAAGTTCAGCAGGGCGTTTGGATCGTGAATCAATACATTGGTATCGAGTACATAAAGGATTGGCTGGTTGGAGGAAGGGCTACGTCCGTGGTCATCCATACTCGGTCACCTTATGTGGGGGCCAGTCGACGCAATACCATGGCGGTGCTGCGCCTCGAATTGACCGTCGAATTCACCCGCAGGGGTTCGAGTGAAGTGCACACAAAAGGAGTCTTGGGAGACGCCACCTGTGTTGCAGGTTTCGGCGGTCTGACTTCGTAATACTCCAAAACCTGTGACAGGAAAAAGCACTTTGACGCTTTTTTTAAGTTTATTTTGCAGAGTGACGAATAGCCCTTGGCGCGCTGCCCCGGCACCGTTAAAGTCGTAAGTCCGCCTGCCTCGAAATCCTGGCCAAAATCGGCAAAAACCTCCTCTCTCCCCCGTAAATACGGACCTTTCGTCGTTTCTAGCGAAACGCGTCCTGACAATCCTCCCAACCGATTCCGCTCTGCGCCGTCTGCGTCAGCAACCAGGGCAATGCCGTCTTCACCGCGTCCTGCCGGGCGTTGAAATTGATCACCCCGTGCCGCCACAACAGCATCAGGGTCAGCACCCGCTGGCCACTCTGTTCGCCCTTGAGCTTGCCGGCGCCGTCCTGCGGATCGATGTCCCACAGCGCCACCTGCAAACCCTGTGCATTAAAGAAGGCCTGCGCATCCGTCCGGCGCTGGCCGTAGGGCGGGCGAAACAGCGGCACGTAGTTTTCCGGCAACTTGCCCTTGGCCAGTTCGACGCCGCGCTCGATCGAGTCCTGCCAGTCCTGCCAATGACTGTGGGAACGATACTCCCAGCCCAGCACACCCACGCACTGCTGCGAATACAGGGCCTGCAGGCTGGCCACCGAACGCTGCTCCAGGCGGCTCTGCAACTCGCTGCCAAGTACGAAGAAGGTGCCGTTCATGTTCGACTTGCGCAGGTATTCGGTCAGCCAGGGGGTGTTGTCCGGGGCGAGATTGGCGGCACTGTCGAAGGTCAGCAAAAACAGCCGGTCATTGAGCTCGTCGCCATTGCGCTCGTAGTCGCCAAAACGCTCGATCTCGCTGGCGGTCTGGGGAAACAGCGCGGCCTTGCGCAGCAGCTCGTCCAGATATTGCTCATGGAAGGCCCGGCTTGGTTCGGCCCAGCGGGCGTAATAGGAGTCGTCGCCCAACTGGAACTTGCCGGCCTGCTCGCGCAGGGTGTCCATGTCTTCCACCAGGAAACAGAAGGAAGCGTCCTGGTCGCAGCTCTGCTGGGCGAAGTTGTAGTTGCTCAGCAATTGCCGCCAGAGCCGCTGGCGAACGGCATCGATCGACGCCATGTTGATGATCCGCAGGCCCAGGCGCTGCTTCAACGAGGCTTCATCCCAGGCCTCGCTGTCCAGCAGGGCGCGGGCGAAGGTGAGGATCTCCGCCCGTGACGCCACGTCGAACAGGGTCGGGTTGCCGAGTTGTTCCGGCCAGGTGCTGCGATCCAGGGTCGCCACCTCGTTCGGCGCCGCCAGGGCGCCGAAACTCAATAGCCAGATCGAAAGAAAAAACGCGCTGCGCAAAGGGATGTCTCCATAACAAAACCCGCGCGGCACTATAGCCGATGCCAGCCTCTCGGCCCTATTGCCTAGGCCGCTCCCCTTCCCTTTATAAAGAGCAGACACGCGCCTCCCTGCAGCAGGCCATCGCCGATCGACGGACGACCGGCGGCATGCCCTATTGCCTTCATAGGTGGAGTCAAAGCGCCCAAGCCCCTAGAATCCCCCGACGCTTACAGGAGACGACTTCATGCTGATGGTGATTTCACCCGCCAAGACCCTCGATTTCGAGACCCCGCCCGTCACTCAACGCTTCACCCAGCCGCAGTACCTCGATCACTCTCAGGAATTGATCTTGCAATTGCGCGAACTGAGCCCGGCGCAAATCAGCGAACTGATGCACGTCTCCGACAAGATCGGCGGCCTCAATGCCGCGCGCTTCGGCAGCTGGACCCCGGCCTTCACTCCGGCCAATGCCAAGCAGGCGTTGCTGGCGTTCAAGGGCGACGTGTACACCGGCCTGAATGCCGAAACCCTGAGCGAAGCCGATTTCGACTACGCCCAGCAGCATCTGCGCATGCTCTCCGGCCTGTACGGCCTGCTGCGCCCGCTGGACCTGATGCAGCCCTATCGCCTGGAAATGGGCACCAAGCTGGCTAATGCCCGCGGCAAGGACCTGTACGCCTTCTGGGGCACGCGCATCAGCGAATGGCTCAACGAAGCCCTGGCCGAACAGGGCGACGACCTGCTGCTCAACCTGGCTTCCAACGAATACTTCTCGGCGGTCAAGCGCACGGCCCTGAACGCCCGGATCATCAATACCGAGTTCAAGGACCTGAAGAACGGCCAGTACAAGATCATCAGTTTCTACGCCAAGAAGGCTCGGGGCATGATGAGCCGCTTCGTCATAGAAGAACGCATCAACGACCCGGCGGCCCTCAAGCAGTTCGATGTCCAGGGTTACCGCTACAGCGACGAACAGTCGAAACCCGATAATCTGGTTTTCCTGCGCGATCACGCACCGGAATAACGCACGCGGTCGATGCACTGGTTTCGCGCAAACGAGTGCGTCGACGAGCGGTCACTTTCCTCTTTGACTCCCGCCAAAACGCCAAACAATTGGCGCCAAAATATTTTCTTCTGAATTTATAACTTTTGTTTCACTCGACAGAGGTCATTTTTTTCAGTAGTGGCACACAAATTTTTTATCGGTAGTGGCATAAAAATATCCCCGCGCTTTAACTCCCCATAACTAAAGGCTGAAATGGTAAGTGCTATCAATATGAAAGCAGTGCCATCTTTTGCAATATTTCAAGAAATTTCAGAAAACAGGATCAGCGGTCTGGAACTATGTCCTGAACCACCGCTCATACCACCGGTAACGATTCTCAACGAGTTTGTAGGAGATGACTTACATGGAATCCAACGACAGTAGCGAAGTTGTCATATTATCCTGACCTACTGCTCAGGAACTCGAACTTAGGGTCAATACACAGGAGATAATGCACCATTACTATCCCCTACAAGGCCATGGCATAGCCCGCCTTAAAACGCTTCCGGGAGCGTGTAACTACCTGATTATCATGGGCCTGCTCCTATAAATCAGGATTATCGCCAACCTCGGAGCTGCCTTCCAGCAGGAAGGACGGCGACATTTAAGGGCAGCCCCTACAACAAGGCCAAGTTGCGCACAACTTGAGTGCAATTATTTAGACACTCGGAACTTAGTCTGCCTGCACTGGATATCTCAACGCCTGCTCGTTGAACTTCCGAGTGCGCAATTAAAGCTGGCAAACATTAACTCCGGCCATCTAATGGCGTGAATAACACAGAGGTAAATGCGATGCGCATCAGCATATTTGGTTTGGGTTACGTCGGTGCAGTATGTGCCGGTTGCCTGTCTGCACGGGGCCATGAGGTCGTTGGCGTCGATGTTGCCAAGGACAAGATCGATATGATCAACGCCGGTAAATCGCCGATCGTTGAACCGGGTCTGGGTGAACTTCTGGCGCAAGGTATTCAAACCGGTCGTCTGCGCGGAACCACCAACTTCGCCGAGGCGATTCGCGACACCGACTTGTCCATGATCTGTGTCGGCACGCCCAGCAAGAAGAACGGCGACCTGGAACTCAACTACATCGAAGCGGTATGCCGCGAGATCGGTTTCGTCCTGCGTGACAAGACCTCCCGCCACACCATCGTGGTGCGCAGTACCGTACTGCCGGGCACTGTCGCCAACGTGGTGATCCCGATCCTCGAAGACTGCTCCGGCAAGAAGGCCGGCGTCGACTTCGGCGTCGCGGTCAACCCTGAGTTCCTGCGTGAAAGCACCGCGATCAAGGACTACGACTTCCCACCGATGACCGTGATCGGCGAATTCGACAAGGCCTCGGGCGACGTCCTGCAATCGCTGTACGAAGAACTCGACGCACCGATCATCCGCAAGGACATCGCTGTCGCCGAGATGATCAAGTACACCTGCAACGTGTGGCACGCCACCAAGGTCACCTTCGCCAACGAGATCGGCAACATCGCCAAGGCCGTCGGCGTCGATGGCCGTGAAGTGATGGACGTGGTCTGCCAGGACAAGACCCTCAACCTGTCCCAGTACTACATGCGCCCGGGCTTCGCCTTCGGCGGTTCCTGCCTGCCCAAGGACGTGCGCGCCCTGACCTTCCGCGCCGGCTCCCTGGACGTCGATGCGCCGCTGCTCAACTCGCTGATGCGCAGCAACGAGTCCCAGGTGCAGAACGCCTTCGACATCGTCTCCAGCCACGACAAGCGCAAAGTCGCCCTGCTCGGCCTGAGCTTCAAGGCCGGTACCGACGATCTGCGCGAAAGCCCGCTGGTGGAGCTGGCGGAAATGCTGATCGGCAAGGGCTTCGACCTGAGCATCTACGACAGCAACGTCGAATACGCCCGCGTCCACGGTGCCAACAAGGACTACATCGAGTCCAAGATCCCCCACGTCTCGTCCCTGCTCAACGCGGACTTCGACTCGGTGATCGACAACTCCGACGTGATCATTCTCGGCAACCGCGACGAGAAGTTCCGCGCCCTGGCCGAAGACGTGCCGCATGGCAAGCAGGTCATCGACCTGGTCGGGTTCATGTCCAAGGCCACCAGCGCGAGCGGCCGGACCGAAGGTATCTGCTGGTAACCAGCGGTATCGGGGGCAGTCCCCCGTTCCTGTAGCCGCTGCCGCAGGCTGCGATCGAACCCGAAGGGTCGCGACGTACCTGCAACCGCCGGAGGTCCTGCGGACCTATCGCAGCCTCCGGCAACGGCTACAGGAATGTGCCCCCTTTGGCTTTTTTGCCTGCCTTAACCCCATCGGGCCACCCCACAGGCTCGCCCGAGATCGAGACGGATGCAGATTATGCACAGGCTAAAGCACGGCCTACTTCAGGCCGCAGGTTGGCTGTTTTTCTTGAGTTTACTGATGGGTCTCGCCCTGGCGTTGCCCGCGTCCACATTCGACTCCGAATCGAAGGACTTCATCTTCCTGATTGGCGCCGTGGGTATCTGGCGCTACTCGATGGGTGCCACGCATTTCGTGCGCGGCATGCTGTTTCTCTACGTGGTCTACCCGCACCTGCGCCGCAAGGTCCGCAAGCTGGGCAAGGCCGCCGATCCGTCCCACGTGTACCTGATGGTCACCAGCTTCCGCATCGACGCCCTGACCACCGCCCAGGTCTATGGCTCAGTGATCCGTGAAGCCATCGACTGCGGCTTCCCCACCACCGTGGTCTGCTCGATTGTGGAGATGTCCGACGAGCTGCTGGTGAAGAGCCTCTGGGCCCGCATGAACCCGCCGGCCCACGTCAAGCTCGACTTCGTGCGCATCCCCGGCACCGGCAAGCGCGACGGCCTGGCCTTCGGTTTCCGCGCCATCTCCCGCCACCTGCCGGACGACCGCGCCGTGGTCGCGGTGATCGACGGCGACACCGTGCTCGGCGAAGGCGTGGTGCGCAAGACCGTGCCCTGGTTCCAGCTGTTCGGCAACGTCGGCGGCCTGACCACCAACGAGTTCTGCGAAGTGCGCGGCGGCTACATCATGAGCGAGTGGCACAAGCTGCGCTTCGCCCAGCGCCACATCAACATGTGCTCCATGGCCCTGTCCAAGCGCGTGCTGACCATGACCGGACGCATGTCGGTGTTCCGCGCCAGCGTGGTCACCAACCCGGACTTCATCGCCGACGTGGAAAGCGACTCGCTGCAACACTGGCGCCTGGGCCGCTTCAAGTTCCTCACCGGCGACGACAAGTCCAGCTGGTTCAGCCTGATGCGCCTGGGCTACGACACCTTCTACGTGCCCGATGCGGCGATCAACACCGTGGAGCACCCGCCGGAGAAGAGTTTCATCAAGGCCAGCCGCAAGCTGATGTTCCGCTGGTACGGCAACAACCTGCGGCAGAACTCCCGGGCCCTGGGGCTGGGTCTCAAGCGCCTTGGCCTGTTCACCAGCGTGGTGCTGTTCGACCAGCGCGTGTCGATGTGGACCTCCCTGCTCGGCCTGACCGTGGCCCTGATCGCCAGCTTCAAGTACGGCACCGCCTTCATCCTGGTGTACCTGCTGTGGATCGGTATCACCCGCCTGCTGCTGACCCTGCTGCTGTCCTGCTCGGGGCACCGGATCGGCCCGGCCTACCCTTTGATCCTCTATTACAACCAGATCGTCGGGGCCCTGGTGAAGATCTACGTGTTCTTCCGCCTCGACCAACAGTCCTGGACCCGCCAACCGACTGCTCTGTCCCGTGACCTCGCCAGCTTTCAACGTTGGTTCAACACCTGGTCGTCTCGGACCATGACCTTCTCCGCCGGCAGCATTTTCGTCGCCGCGCTGCTGCTGATGGTCTGACCCGCCTTGCCTGAATTAACTAGGAAATCGCCCTTATGAACACCGCCGTGAACGTCAACGTAGTGCATGAATCCGAAGCCCAACGCCAACACGCCCGGGTCAAGATCCCGGCCAAACTGCGCTTCTTCGGCCCCGACCGGACCCCGGTCGAAGCGCGGGTCATCGACCTCTCGGCCGGCGGCCTGAGCTTCAACTGCGGGCAGCTGCCGATCAAGGTCGGCGACGTGCACAAGGGTCGCCTTCAGTTCGTCATCGACAACCTCGGGCTGGCCATGGACGTGGAGTTGCAGGTGCGCTCCGTGGATCGCCAGAGCGGCCGGGTCGGCTGTCAGTTCCAGAACCTCGAGCCCCAGGACATCTCGACCCTGCGCCAGCTGATCACCTCGCACCTGGCCGGCGACATCGTGACCATGGGCGACGTGCTCGCCACCCTGCAGCGCGACAACTTCACCAAGGCGCGCAAGAACAAGGACGCCGGCCACGGCATGAGCGCCCTGGGCCGCCTGCGCGCGGTGACCTTCAGCGCCGGGATCTTCGTCGTTGGCCTGGCGGCCTTCGGCTTCATCCTCAAGTCGGTGTACGGCATGTACTTCGTCAGCCACGCCCAGGCCGGCCTGGTCAGCGCGCCGGGGATGAACGTCACCATGCCGCGCGACGGCACCGTGCAGAGCCTGATCCAGGCCGACGGCGTGGCCGCCAAGGGCGCCCCGCTGGCGACCTTCAGCACCAGCATGCTCGACGTGCTCAAGGGCCACCTGAACGAAGACCAACTGCAACCGGCCAAGGTCGAGGAACTGTTCGGCAAGCAGATGACCGGCACCCTGACCTCGCCCTGCGACTGCACCGTGGCCCAGCAGATGGTTGCCGACGGCCAGTACGCCAGCAAGGGCGACGTGATCTTCCAGCTGGTGCCGCGCAACAGCCAGGCCAACGTCGAAGCGCGTTTCTCCTACCGCCAGTTCGCCGACGTGCGTCCAGGCACCAAGGTCAGCTTCCAGATCGCCGGCGAAGACGAGGTGCGCAGCGGCACCATCGTCAGCAGCACCAGCCTCAACGGCAGCGACCTGTCCTCGGACATTCGCGTGCAGATCAAACCCGACGCCCCGCTGAGCAGCACCTTCGCCGGCCGCCCGGTGGAAGTCAGCAGCGACCGCGGTCCGTCCGTGAACTGGCTGATCGACAAAGCCATGGCTGCCGGTCTCTAACCATGACTATTCATACCCCACTCCCGATGACGAAAACGGCCCCTGTAGCCGCTGCCGCAGGCTGCGATCGAGTGCAACGCACTCGTGAAGGGGATGAATGCAGTCTGGCGAACACAGCGCGCCGTCCAGAACCCGTCCGCTACGCGGCCGATCGCAGCCTGCGGCAGCGGCTACAGGGTTCGGCATTGCTGTTGCCTCTGGTGACCGCCATGGCCCTGGCCGGTTGCGCCGGCCTGCCCGACCAGCGCCTGGCCAACGAAGCCCTGAAGCGCGGCGACACTGTGCTCGCGGAGCAGAACTACCGGCAGCTGGCGGACCTGGGTTACAGCGACGCCCAGGTCGGCCTGGCCGATATCCAGATGGAAACCCGCGACCCGGCGAAGATCAAGCAAGCCGAGGCGACCTACCGCGCCGCGGCCGACACTTCGCCGCGGGCCCAGGCGCGCCTGGGTCGCCTGCTGGTGGCCAAGCCCGGCTCCACCGAAGCCGAGCACCACGAAGCCGAAGGCCTGTTGAAAAAGGCCTTCGCCAATGGCGAAGGCAACACCCTGATCCCGCTGGCGATGCTCTACCTGCAATATCCACAGAGCTTCCCCAAGGTCAACGCCCAGCAGCAGATCAGCCAATGGCGCAGCGCCGGCTACCCGGAAGCCGGCCTGGCCCAGGTGCTGCTGTACCGCACCCAGGGTACCTACGACCAGCACCTGGCCGAGGTGGAAACCATCTGCAAGGCGGCGCTGAACGTCACCGATATCTGCTACGTCGAACTGGCCACCGTGTACCAGAAACGCGGCCAGCCGGAGCAACAGGCCGAGCTGCTCAAACAGCTGCAGGCCGGCCACGCCCGCGGCGTCATCAGCGCGCAACGGGTCGACAGCGTGGCCCGGGTGCTGGGCGACGCCAGCCTGGGCAAGACCGACGAGAAAACCGCGCAGGCGCTGCTGGAGCCGATCGCTCCCGGCTACCCGGCCTCCTGGGTCACCCTGGCGCAACTGCTCTACGACTTCCCTGAACTCGGCGACGTCGACAAGATGATGCAGTACCTGGACAACGGTCGCGCCGCCGACCAGCCCCGCGCCGAACTGCTGCTGGGCAAGCTCTACTACGAAGGCAAGATGGTCCCGGCCGACGCCAAGGTCGCCGAAGAGCACTTCAAGAAGGCCCAGGGCAAAGAAGTCGCCGCCGATTACTACCTCGGCCAGATCTACCGCCGTGGCTACCTGGGCCAGGTCTATCCGCAAAAAGCCCTGGACCACCTGCTGACCGCCGCGCGCAACGGCCAGAACAGCGCCGACTTCGCCATTGCCCAACTGTTCTCCCAGGGCAAGGGCACCAAGCCCGACCCGCTCAACGCCTATGTCTTCAGCCAGCTGGCCAAGACCCAGGACACCCCGCAAGCCAACGAGCTTGCGCAACAACTCGAAGCCCAACTGCCGCCAGGCCAACGCGCCGAGGCCCAACGCCTGCTGCAACAGGAGCAGGCCGTGCGTGGCGCCTTGAGCCAGAACACGTTGGAACTGCACGCGCTGCAGGAAGAAGACGGTGAGGAATCCCTATGAAGTTCACTCCATCCAGCCACGCCAATCCTGTAGCCGCTGCCGCAGGCTGCGATCGAGCGCGTAGCGCTCGCCAACCGGGCGACCGAGATCTGTCAGTGGCACCGCGTGCGCAGGTTTTGCGGCTGCTGCGCAGCCAATCGCAGCCTGCGGCAGCGGCTACGGGAAAACTGTTCAGTCTGTCGAAACTGGGTGTGGCCCTGGGTTTTGCCCTGCTCTGGTCCAACCCGACGCTGGCGGCCGTCACCGACACCAAGAACTTCGGCCTGGAAGTGAAGATCACCGGCCAGTCCGAAGACGACCGTGACCTCGGCACCCTGGGCGGCGGCGACGTCAACGGCGTCGGCCTCGACCTGCGCCCCTGGGTCTACGGCGAAAGCGGCAACTGGAGCGCCTACGCCATGGGCCAGGCGGTGACCTCCACCGATATCATCGAGACCGACACCCTGCAGCAGTCCGACGGCGCCAGCACCGAAAGCAGCAACAACAGCGATCGCAAGAGCAAGAAGAACTACCTGGCGATGCGCGAGTTCTGGATCGGCTACAGCGGCCTCACCCCCTACCCGGGCGAGCAGTTGAAGTTCGGGCGCCAGCGCCTGCGCAACGACGATGGCCAATGGCGCGACACCAACATCGAAGCCCTGAACTGGACCTTCGACACCACCCTGCTGCGCGCCAACGTCGGCATCGCCGAGCGCTTCAGCGAGTACCGCACCGACCTCAAGGAGCTGGCGCCGGAAGACAAGGATCGCCTGCACGTCTACGGCGATGTGGCCTACCAGTGGACCCCAGGGCATTGGGCTGGCGTGCGCGCGCACCACAGCCACGACGACGGCAAGCTCGACTACCCGGTCCCGGGCGAAGCCACCGACTCCCTGGACAAGCGCCAGAACGGCGACCTGACCTGGCTCGGCCTGGAAGCCAACAGCGACGCCTACAACTGGCGCAACACCAACACCGTCAACTACTGGGCGAGCATCACCGGCATGAGCGGCGACCGCGACAAGGTCAACGCGCTGAACGCCGACGGTACCCGCCCGGCCCAGGCCAAGAGCGGCGAGAACCTCGACGGCTGGGCCACCGACCTCGGCGTGCGCCTGCGCCTGGACCCGAAATGGCAGGTCGGTGCGGCCTACGCCCGCGCCAGCGGCGACTACGAACAGAACGGCCTGGAAAGCAACCGCTCGAACTACACCGGGACCCGCTCGCGGGTGCACCGTTTCGGCGAAGCCTTCCGCGGCGAAATGAACAACATGCAGACCGCCACCCTGTTCGGTTCCTGGATGCTCGCCGACGAATACGACGCCAGCCTGATCTACCACAAGTTCTGGCGCGTGGACGGCAACAAGCCGGTGGGCAGCAACGGTATCAACGCCGTGGAAAACAACTACGACGACGCCACCGGCGCCCTGCTCTCCAGCTCGTCCCTGCCGCTGCGCGATGGCGAGAAAGACCTTGGCCAGGAAGTGGACCTGGTGGTCACCAAGTACTTCAAGCAAGGCCTGCTGCCGGCCGCGCTCAGCCAGTCGATCGACGAGCCTTCGGCGCTGGTGCGCTTTCGTGGCGGCGTGTTCAAGCCGGGCGATGCCTATGGCAAGAACGTCGACTCGTACATGCACCGCGCCTTTGTCGACGTGATCTGGCGCTTCTGATGCGAGCCGCCAAGGGAGTGCCTGAGATGAACAGCCCGATGAACAGCCCAGCGATCAGAGGCTCGATCAGCCTGTTGGCCGGCGCCATGCTGCTGGCCAGCAGCGCCGCCTTCGCCAACGTCGAACCGGCCCCGGCCGCCGCGCCCGGCAAGCAGCCGACCGTGGCCAAGGAGCTGCAACAGGCCAAGACCTACACCGTCAGCAGCGCGCCCACCGCGCCGCTGCACCTGGCCAAACCGGCCCTGCCCGACCTCTCCGGCTACACCGCCGAAGCGGCGGCGGCGAAGATCGTGCGCAGCAAGCCCGGCAAGATCAGCGTGCGCCGCATGATGCAGGAAGACGCGCTGAAGGACTTTATCGGCGGTGACAACAAGATGGCCGAATGGGTGGTGCGCCAGCACGGCATCCCCCAGGCGATCTTCATCGACGACGGTTACGTCAACCTCAAGGAGCTGGCGAAGAAGCTGCCCAAACAGTACATCAGCGAAACCTCGCCGGGCGTGTACCTGGCGCGGCTGCCGATCGTGGTCGGGCGCAAGGGCATCCTGGAAATCGACCAGCAGACCCAGGAACTGCGCCTGTCCCAGGAAGGCGGTTCGTTCCTGGTCAACGACGGCCAGCTGTTCGTGCGCGACACCAAGGTCACCGGCTGGCGCGAGAAGGACAACGGCCCGGCGACCTTCAACTCGCCCAAGGAATTCCGTCCGTTCCTGCTGGCCTGGGGCGGCACCGAGACCTATATCGTCAACAGCAAGATGGCCAGCTTCGGCTACGCCAACAGTAAGTCCTACGGCGTGAGTATTTCCCAGTACACGCCGAACATGGCCAAGGTGCTCAAGCGCCCCGAACCCACCGGCTGGATCATCGGCTCGGAGTTCTCGGACATGTGGTACGGCTTCTACTGCTACGAGACCCGCGACTTCGTGGTCAAGGGCAACACCTACAAGGACAACATCGTCTACGGCATCGACCCCCACGACCGTTCGCACCGGCTGATCATCGCCGACAACACCGTCTACGGGACCAAGAAGAAGCACGGGATCATCATTTCCCGGGAAGTGAACGACAGCTTCATCTTCAACAACCGCAGCTACGAGAACAAACTTTCGGGCCTGGTGATCGACCGTAACAGCGTGAACAACCTGATCGCCGACAACGAGATCTACCGCAACCACACCGACGGCATCACCCTCTACGAGAGTGCCGACAACCTGCTGTGGGGCAACAAGGTGATCAGCAACCGGCGCCACGGCATCCGCATTCGTAACAGCGTGAACATCCGCCTGTACGAGAACGTCGCCATGGCCAACGGCCTGACCGGCGTCTACGGCCACATCAAGGACCTCTCCGACACCGACCGCGACATCAAGCTCGACCCGTTCGATGCCCAGGTGTCGCTGATCGTGGTCGGCGGCGAGCTGGCCGCCAATGGCAGCGGCCCGATGTCCATCGACTCGCCGTTGAGCGTCGAGCTGTACCGCGTGTCCATGCTCGCCCCGACCAAGAGCAGCGGCATCAGCTTCTCGGGGATCCTCGGCGAGCGCCAGGACGAAATTCTTGACCTGCTGGTGCGCCAGCAGAAAGCCGTGCTGATCGACCCTGTCGAACGCCAGACCGAAATGCACGATTGAGGATGACTGTCATGCGCCCACACCTGATCAAACTCTTGAGCCTCTCGGCATTGACCGCGGGCATTCTCGCCGCCAGTAACAGCGCTCGCGCCGATGAAACCCAGGCACCGAAGTTCACCGCCGAGCCCTGCTGCAACCTGTGCCCGGCGGCCCACGACGCGAAGAACTACACCACCCGCTACCAGCAGAACTTCACCACCCTGGTGCAAGCCCAGGGCGACTGGCTGTTCCGTACCCAGGAAGACCTGCGCACCGAATTCAACACCACCCCGGAAGGTTATCGCCGCCTGCAACAGCTGCACGACGCCTTCAAGAGCAAGGGCGTGGAGCTGGTGCTGGTCTACCAGCCGACCCGTGGCCTGGTGAACCGCAACAAGCTCAACCCACAGGAGAAGGCCAGCTTCGACTACGACAAGGCACTGAAAAACTACCAGGGCATGCTCGGCCGTTTCGCCCAGATGGGCTACGTGGTGCCGGACCTGTCGCCGCTGACCAACGAGCAACTGCCGGAGACCCTGCCGGCCCACGATTTCTACTTCCGCGGCGATCAGCACTGGACTCCGTACGGCGCCCAGCGCACGGCGAAGATCGTGGCGCAGAAGGTCAAGCAGTTGCCGGCCTTCGCCGACATTCCCAAGCGTGAGTTCGAGACCCACAAGTCCGGGCGCATGGGCAAGACCGGCACCCTGCACAACATGGCCGGCCAGCTCTGCGGCACCAGCTACGCGATCCAGTACATGGACCAGTTCACCACCGAACCCAAGGGCGAAGCCGGCGACGGCGACCTGTTCGGCGATTCCGGCAACCCGGAAATCACCCTGGTGGGCACCAGCCACAGCGGCAAGAACTACAACTTCGCCGGCTTCCTGCAGGAAGAGATCGGCGCCGACATTCTCAACGTCGCCTTCCCCGGCGGTGGCTTCGAAGGCTCCATGCTGCAGTACCTGGGCAGCGAGGAATTCCAGACCAAGCCACCGAAGATCCTGATCTGGGAATTCTCGCCGCTGTATCGCCTGGACCAGGAAACCATCTACCGGCAGATGATGGCCCTGCTCGACAACGGCTGCGAAGGCAAGCCGGCGCAAATGAGCGCCAGCGCCACCCTCAGGCCCGGCAAGAACGAGCTGATGGTCAACAGCAAGAACATGGACCTGCGCAACAGCAGCCACCAGGTCGATATCCGCTTCGCCGACACCTCGGTGAAAACCCTGCAAGCCACCCTCTGGTACATGAACGGGCGCCACGAGGACATCAAGATCGACAAACCGGAAACATCCGACACCGACGGGCGTTTCGCCTTTGAACTGCGCACCGACGAAGACTGGGCCTCGCAAAACCTGCTGGCGGTCGAAGTCCAGGGTCCGGAAGCCGGCGCCGCGGCACAGAAAGTCGAAGCGAAAATTTGCAAACGCAACGTATTCCCGGACGCCGGTCAACGCACCGCGCAAATCGGGCAATGAGGTTCCTATGCAAAGCAAAACGCTGAAACAGTTACTGGCACCGAGCCTGTTGAGCCTGGCGATGTTCGCAGGCCTGACCCAGGCCGCGGCCCCACTGCGCCCGCCCCAGGGTTATTACGCGCCGGTGGATAAATTCAAGAGCGGCGACCACAGCGAAGGCTGCGACGCCATGCCCGCGCCTTACACCGGCTCGCTGCAATTTCGCAGCAAGTACGAAGGTTCGGACAAGGCTCGCGCGACCCTCAACGTGCAATCGGAAAAAGCCTTTCGCGACAGCACCGCCGACATCACCAAGATCGAGCGCGGCACCAGCAAGCGGGTGATGCAGTTCATGCGCGACGGCCGTCCGGAACAATTGGACTGCACCCTGAGCTGGCTGAGCGCCTGGGCCCAGGCCGACGCGTTGATGTCCAAGGACTTCAACCATACCGGCAAGTCCATGCGCAAATGGGCCCTGGGCAGCATGGCTTCGGCCTACCTGCGCCTGAAGTTCTCCGACTCCCATCCGCTGGACACTCACCAGCAGCAGGCGCAGCAGATCGAGGCCTGGTTCAGCAAGATGGCCGACCAGGTGGTCAGCGACTGGGACAACCTGCCGCTGGAGCAGACCAACAACCACTCGTACTGGGCCGCCTGGTCGGTGATGGCCACCGCCGTGGCGACCAACCGCCGCGACCTGTTCGACTGGGCCGTGAAGGAATACAAGGTCGGCGCCCACCAGGTCGACGCCGACGGCTTCCTGCCCAACGAACTCAAGCGCCAGCAACGTGCCCTGGCCTATCACAACTACGCCCTGCCGCCGCTGGCGATGATCGCCAGCTTCGCCCAGGTCAACGGCGTCGACCTGCGCCAGGAAAACAACGGCGCCCTGAAACGCCTGGGCGAGCGGGTGCTGGCCGGGGTGAAAGACCCGGATGAGTTCGAGGAAAAGAACGGCAAGGAACAGGACATGACCGACCTCAAGGTCGACTCGAAATTCGCCTGGCTCGAACCCTTCTGCAGCCTCTACACCTGCGCTCCGGATGTACTGGAACGCAAGCACAAGATGCAACCGTTCAAGACCTTCCGCCTGGGTGGCGACCTGACCAAGGTCTACGACCCCTCGCATGAGAAGGGCAACAAGGGTTCATAAGCGACACCTGTAGCCGCTGCCGAAGGCTGCGATCGACTGCGAAGCGGTCGTGCTTTTGAGGCCGAGGGAAGGCCCTTCGGGCCTTATCGCAGCCTACGGCAGCGGCTACAGGGAATGATGTGAATGCAATACGCCGCCCCCGGTTTTTCACGGGGGGGTTTGGGGGGGCTCTGGCCCTTTACTGTTGGTCAAACATGGAGAGATCGGGATGGTTTTCTCATCCAATGTGTTCCTGTTCCTGTTCTTGCCGATCTTTCTCGGCTTGTACTACCTGAGCGGGCAACGCTATCGCAACCTGCTGCTGCTGATCGCCAGCTACGTGTTCTATGCCTGGTGGCGGGTGGACTTCCTGGCGCTGTTCGCCGGCGTCACCCTGTGGAACTACTGGATCGGCCTGAAAGTCGGCGCCGCCGGTGTACGCACCAGGCCGGCCCAGCGCTGGCTGCTGCTCGGCGTGGCGGTCGACCTGTGCATCCTCGGCTACTTCAAGTACGCCAACTTCGGCGTGGACAGCCTCAACGCGATCATGACCTCGTTCGGTCTGGAGCCGTTCATCCTGACCCACGTCCTGTTGCCGATCGGTATCTCGTTCTACATCTTCGAGTCCATCAGCTACATCATCGACGTCTACCGCGGCGACACCCCGGCCACCCGCAACCTGATCGACTTCGCGGCGTTCGTGGCGATCTTCCCGCACCTGATCGCCGGCCCCGTGCTGCGTTTTCGTGACCTGGCCGACCAGTTCAACAACCGCACCCACACCCTGGACAAGTTCTCCGAAGGCTGCACGCGCTTCATGCAGGGCTTCATCAAGAAAGTGTTCATCGCCGACACCCTGGCGGTGGTCGCCGACCATTGCTTCGCCCTGCAGAACCCGACCACGGGCGACGCCTGGCTGGGCGCCCTGGCCTACACCGCGCAGCTGTACTTCGACTTCTCCGGCTACAGCGACATGGCCATCGGCCTGGGCTTGATGATGGGTTTTCGCTTCATGGAAAACTTCAAGCAGCCCTACATCAGCCAGTCGATCACCGAGTTCTGGCGGCGCTGGCATATCAGCCTGTCCACCTGGCTGCGCGACTACCTGTACATCACCCTGGGCGGCAACCGCAAAGGCACGCTGATGACCTATCGCAACCTGTTCCTGACCATGCTGCTCGGTGGCCTGTGGCACGGCGCGAACATCACCTACGTAGTCTGGGGCGCCTGGCACGGCATGTGGCTGGCGATCGAGAAGATGCTCGGCATCAACACTTCGCCGCGCAGCCTGAACCCGATCCGCTGGGCGCTGACCTTCCTGCTGGTGGTAATGGGCTGGGTGATCTTCCGCGCCGAGAACCTGCACGTCGCCGGTCGCATGTACGGCGCCATGTTCAGCTTCGGCGACTGGTCGCTGTCGGAACTCAACCGCGCCAGCCTCACCGGCCTGCAAGTGGCGACCCTGGTCGTGGCCTACGCCACCCTGGCGTTCTTCGGCCTGCGTGACCTGTATCGCAACCCGACGCCGGTCAAGAGCAAACCCGAAATCAACACCGAGGCCGACGGTCCGGCCACCGCCCAGCCGGGCCTGATCAAGGCCGTACCGGGGGACAAGCCAGGCAGCATCCACCAGCCGGGCTACACCGTGGGCGTCGAAGCCCAGGTCCAGCCGGCCTACTGGGTCGCCGACTGGCCGCGTTACGTGATGCGCGCCCTGGTGCTGCTGCTGTTCATCGCTTCGATTCTCAAACTCTCGGCGCAAAGCTTCTCGCCGTTCCTTTACTTCCAGTTCTGAGGGATCTGACCATGACCCGCTCATTACGCGTCTTCTATATCGCCCTGTTCCTGGTGACCCTGATGGTCCTGGGCCTGTGGTCGGTGCGCAGCTTCTTCGGCTTCAGCA
The DNA here is from genome assembly GCF_900215185.1 of Pseudomonas sp. LAMO17WK12:I10. Taxonomy (NCBI): domain Bacteria; kingdom Pseudomonadati; phylum Pseudomonadota; class Gammaproteobacteria; order Pseudomonadales; family Pseudomonadaceae; genus Pseudomonas; species Pseudomonas sp. LAMO17WK12:I10. The sequence continues at coordinate 22,913 of NZ_OBDX01000010.1, forward strand.
CCAGCAACGACGCCACCGTGCTCAACGGTCGCTGGGCCAAGGCCGTGGAAACCCACTACGACGACGAGTTCCCGATCAAGCGCCTGGGCACCAACCTGTGGGCGGCCCTGGACTTCAAGCTGTTCAACGAAGGTCGTCCGGGCGTGGTGCTCGGCCGCGACCAGTGGCTCTACAGCGATGAAGAGTTCCACCCGATCGTCAACGAAGAACTCAACCTGCAAGGCAACTACGCGCTGGTCGAAGGCGTGCGCCAGGCCCTGAAAGAGAAAGGTGTGAAACTGGTGATGGCGATCGTGCCGGCCAAGGTGCGCCTCTACCCGGAACACTTGGGCGACGTCCAGCCGGCCAGCATCCACGCCAACCTCTACCAGGACTTCCACGCCCGCGTGGCGGCCGACAAGATCCTCGCCCCCGACCTGCTGGGCCCGCTGCAACAGGCCAAGCAGAACGGCCAGCAAGTGTTCCTGCGCACCGACACCCACTGGACCCCGGCCGGCGCCGAAATCGCCGCCAACCAGTTGGCCAAGGCGATCGCCGACAAGGCACCGCTGATGGGCCAGCCGCAACGCTTCGTCACCGAAGCCGAGCAGACCGTGGTGCACAAGGGCGACCTGCGCCTGTTCCTGCCCCTGGACCCGCTGTTCGAAAACCTGATGCCGGCCAAGGAGCCGCTGCAGAAACGCGTGACCCGTGCCGCCGACGATCAGCCGGCCGCCGACGACGCGCTGTTCGCCGACAACGAAGTGCCGGTGGCCCTGGTGGGCACCAGCTACAGCGCCAACCCGAACTGGAACTTCGTCGGCGCGCTCAAGCAGGCCCTGCACAGCGACGTGGTCAGCTACGCCGAAGACGGCCACGGCCCGGTGTTGCCGATGCTCAGCTACCTGAAAAGCGATGCCTTCAAGAACAGCCCGCCCCAGGTGCTGATCTGGGAGTTCCCCGAACGATATCTGCCGGTCAATAACGAAATCGGCGACGCCGACCCGCAGTGGGTCGCAGAGCTCAAACAAGCCGGCGCCCGCCAACAGAACGTAGCTGCACTCAACAAATCCGAGACGCCCGATCGGGCGCAAAACTGAAAGAGAGGTGACATCCATGACTTTCACTATCACTGCGCGTTGTCTCGCCAAGGCAATCACACTGGCTGCCGGCATGAGCGTCCTGTCCCTGCCCGCCTTCGCCGGTGGCGACGCCGCGCTGTACGGCCCGACCGCGCCCAAAGGCTCGTCCTTCGTGCGTATCTACAACGCCAGCAACCAGGAAGTCAGCGCCACCGTCGGCAGCACCAACCTCAGCGACGTCGCGCCGCTGGCCAGCAGTGACTTCAGCTTCATGCCCGGCGGCGACTACACCGCCAAGGTCGGCAGCCAGAGCGTGCCGGTGAAACTCGCCGCCGACCACTATTACACCCTGGTCAATAACGCCAGCGGCCAGCCGCAACTGATCGAAGAACCGCCGTTCAAGAACAAGCAGAAATCCCTGGTCCGGGTGCAGAACCTGAGCGACAAGGCCCTGACCCTGAAGACCGCCGACGGCAAGACCGACGTGGTCCAGTCGGTGGCCGCCAAGGGCCGTGGCGAACGTGAAATCAACCCGGTGAAAGTCAGCTTCGCGCTGTACGAGGGCGAGAAAAAAGTCAGCGACCTCAAGCCGGTCGCCCTGGAGCGCGGCGAAGCCGCGGTGCTCTACGTCACCGGCAACGGCAGCAGCCTGTCGCCAGTCTGGGTCAAGCGCCCGGTCTCGACCCGCTGATGGATCGATCGGGCAGGTGAAGGCCATTTCTGTAGCCGCTGGCGAAGCCTGCGATCGGTTGCGCAGCAATCGTGAAAACGGCTCACGCGGTCTTTCAGCAAGACCGTAGCGCCTGAGTCACGACCGCTTCGCGATCGTTCGCAGCCTGACGGCAGCGGCTACAGGGATCGGCATACACCGCCCGGCAAGCAACAAAAACAAGAGAGTGAAACGACAGAACTTTCGTGGCTCTAACCCAAACGATTTTTGAAGGAGTAACAACATGATTCCGGTGATCTTGTCAGGTGGTAGTGGCTCACGTCTTTGGCCGCTTTCGCGTAAGCAATTCCCCAAGCAGTTCCTCGCCCTGACCGGCGAACACACCTTGTTCCAGCAAACCCTCGAGCGCCTGGTGTTCGAAGGCATGGACACGCCGATCGTGGTCTGCAACAAGGACCACCGCTTCATCGTCAACGAGCAGCTGGCGGCGCGCAAACTCGAAGCCCAGCGCATCCTGATGGAGCCGTTCGGCCGCAACACCGCGCCGGCCGTGGCCCTGACCGCGATGATGCTGGTCAACGAAGGACGTGACGAGCTGATGCTGGTGCTGCCGGCCGACCACGTGCTGGAAGACCAGAAAGCCCTGCAACGCGCCCTGGCCCTGGCTACCGTGGCCGCCGAGCGTGGCGAGATGGTGCTGTTCGGCGTGCCGGCGACCAAGCCGGAAACCGGTTATGGCTACATCAAGTCGACCAATGATGCGCTGCTGCCGGAAGGCGTGAGCCGCGTCTCGCACTTCGTCGAGAAACCCGACGTCAAGCGCGCTGCCGAGTTCGTCGAGGCCGGTGGCTACTTCTGGAACAGCGGCATGTTCCTGTTCCGCGCCAGCCGCTTCCTCGAAGAGCTGAAAAAGCACGACCCGGACATCTACGACACCTGCCTGCTGACCCTGGAGCGCAGTGCCCAGGACGCCGACACCGTGGACGTCGACCCGGCCACCTTCGCCTGCTGCCCGGACAACTCCATCGACTACGCGGTGATGGAAAAGACCCAGCGCGCCTGCGTGGTGCCGCTGAGCGCCGGCTGGAGCGACGTGGGCTGCTGGTCGTCGCTGTGGGACGTGCATGAAAAGGACGCCAACGGCAACGTCAGCAAGGGCGACGTAGTGATCCAGGACAGCCGCAACTGCATGATCCACGGCAACGGCAAACTGGTGTCGGTGATCGGCCTGGAAAACATCGTAGTGGTGGAAACCAAGGACGCCATGATGATCGCCCACAAGGACAAGGTCCAAGGCGTGAAGCAACTGGTCAACACCCTCAACGAACAGGGCCGCAGCGAAACCCAGAACCACTGCGAGGTCTACCGTCCGTGGGGTTCCTACGACTCGGTGGACATGGGCGGGCGCTTCCAGGTCAAGCACATCTCGGTCAAGCCGGGCGCGTGCCTGTCCCTGCAGATGCACCACCACCGCGCCGAACACTGGATCGTGGTCAGCGGCACCGCCGAAGTCACCTGCGACGAGAACGTGTTCCTGCTTACCGAAAACCAGTCCACCTACATCCCGATCGCCTCGGTGCACCGCCTGCGCAACCCGGGCAAGATCCCGCTGGAGATCATCGAAGTGCAATCGGGCAGCTACCTGGGCGAAGACGACATCGAACGCTTCGAAGATATCTACGGGCGCTCTACTCCGGTGGAACGCGGCATCTCGGTGAAAACCATCGCCCAGTAACCACAGCGACAAGTTTCAAGCGGCAAGCTGCAAGTAAAAGCAGGGAGTCGTTGCCAGCAAGTCCTTGCCCCCCGTCCGACCGACTGCGTCCCCTATCCGCAGGCGGTTGGGCGGGGGATTTTTTATGTCCGCGCGCCTGAACGAGGACCTCCTGTAGCCGCTGCCGCAGGCTGCGATAAGGCCGAAGGCCTTCCAGCGATCTCATGACCCTGCGCCCGCTTCGCGGTCGATCGCAGCCTGCGGCAGCGGCTACAGTCGTTTCGCCAATTCCTACCCGACATTTCGAAAACACCGCAGGGCGTTTCAGATAGCTCTCAACGACTCCATCCATACCGCTCATTAGTGTTTCGCGAGGCTCAAACACATAGCGAACACAGCGATGGCCGAGCAACCCTCCGGCAACAAATACACCACCGATTCTCGTGGCGAACCGACCCCGATGCCTCGTGTGCTGCGCCCGGCCAACCCCAATCCACCGCTGCCGGGCGCACGTACAAATAACACTTCGATACTGACCACGCCTCAAGGCCTTGACGCTCCGGTGAAACCACCACAAGTCCAGCCCCCGGCACCGGTCGCTCCCGGCTTCTACATCGTGCCCCGGAGCATGCCGCTGAGCGAGTTGCAGCGCCGCCTGTTCGACAGCCCCTCATCCGACGTCCTGGCCAAATATCTGGCCCTCAATCCGGGCCTTGGCGATACGGTCAAGGCCGGCAGCCTGATCGTGCTCAGCGACCCCGCCAACCACGCCTGCACCTACGAGGAAGCACAACTCATGCTCGCCGCCGAGCAGGTTAAGATCGCCCTCGAACCGCTGACGCCCGACGAAGCCGACTTTATGGTCCGCCATCAGGCCGAGATCGCCGGCTTTACCGGCCAGGCCTCGACCTGGCTGGGCATCGGCACCGCGACGATGGGCAAACACCTGGACAAACTGCGCGAGACCCTGCACGACATGGAACGTCTGCATCAAGACAGCTACCGCCAACACGGCCACCTCAAATCCCCCGAGTTCTTCGCCCGGCGCCAGCAATTGCTCAGGCAACTGGACGCCCAACTGCTGAACTCCACCCGCCTGCGCGGCTACACCACCCTGAGCGACCACCCCAAACTGAAAACCGCCCTCGGCCTCTCCAGCCGCAGCCTGGTCCATCAATGGGACAAGGCCGGTGGGCCCGGGCAGATACCGGGCTATGTCGCCCACGTAAAATCGGTCAGCCGTGCGGCGAAGTACATGCAGATGGGTGGGTATGTGGGGATTGCGCTGGGTGGGGTTTCGTCGGTATTGAAGGTTCAGGAGGTCTGTCAGGGGGGGTCAGATAATCAGAGTTGCAGGAAGGTGATGTTTACTGAGACGGGGAAGTTTGTCGGGTCAACCGCTGGAGGAATACTGGGTACTGAAACCGCAATGGCAGGAAGCAGATTTATTTGTGCTGCTCTCGGGGCCTCTACCGCAATTGGCGGAGTGCTATGTGTTGCAACCTTGGTAGGCGTAGGAGCATCCCTGGGAACAGATTCTGGTGATGTGATTGGGGAGAGGATTGGGGAAATCATTTATGAGCGCGCGCAGCCATGGTAGATGAGAAATTCTGGTATTCAGGGATCGCGCTTGTACTACTCCTCTGTCCAGTTCTGCTAGCTCTTGCAAGTCTTACATTCAGCTACTACCTGAGTCGCCGCCACTTGAAAGAGATGCTGGTAGCCATGCAGGAGAGTTCTTACTTCTATGGATGGCTCGACAAGCTTCCCTATCAGGGATGGTTCGAGCGCATTCTGATGTTTGTCAGCGTTCGAGGAATGATGCTCTTCCCTAACGCCGGAGTTCGTAGAGGCTTTCTTTGTGCAAAGGATGTACGCAATTTCCCTCCACGACTGAAACACCTTCTGACTGTAAAAAATACGTTGGACGGCGTCGTGATCCTATGGACAGCCATTGTGTATACGTTTTTGAAGTTGGATAGCTGATGACCTCTATGGAGCTTTACACGTCTTGTGGGATGAAGGCATCCAAGACAGTTGTTCAGGTGATGAGCCGGGAAAGAACTGAGGAAGTTATTTACGGGGTAATCCGACCATGATGGCAAAGAGTTTTTGGTATTCATGGTTAGGCCTCGTACTGGTCGCCAGTCCGCTTCTACTGTGCGTAATAAACCTCTTGTTCAGCTACTACCTGAGCCGTCGCTACCTGAGAGAAATGCTGGAGGCCCTGCAACGGAACCAACACTTTTATCGCTGGGCCGAGAGCCTTCCCTACGAGGGATGGTTCACCCATTTTTTTATGCTGGCCGCCGTTCGAGGATCGATGCTTTGGCCTGGTCCTGCGGTTCGTAGAGGCTTTCTTTCCGAGGAAGACATAGACAACTTCCCTCCCCATCTCCAACGCCTGTTAACTATCAGGAACTGGATGGATGTTGTGCTACTGACCTGGGGCTCGATCATGTATGCGTTGTTGAAATTAACAGGCTGACTTTCTCTAGCCAGGGAGGCATCTTTTCATCAGGTTTTATTTTTAAAGATGCGCATGTACATCCTTGAGCGTCTCGAAGATCTCTTTCCCATCGGCGGCCAGTATATTCAGTTCGCCAAACACCGTTTCCCAGTTGCCCAGCGCTTCCAGCGTCTGATCGATGTAGTCGTCAGGCTTGAGAAACTTGTAGTCCGCACACAAACGCCTGATCGCCTTTCTGGAGGGGCGCCCCTGGCCGTCGAACGCGGTGGTGTGTTCTCCCATGCCGGTGGAGAAGGTAAGGTCGTACGCGGGCGCGAGAACCCATTGCCCCTCCAGGCCGTCCTGCCTCTCTTCGTACAGAAAGGCAAAGTTCTTCGCGTGATCGTCGTAGTTGTGGGCCAGGCCGTTGAACACCATGAGCCGGGCCATTTTCTCCACTTCCTTGGCGCTCTTGGTCAGTGCGAAAGTCAGCCTCAGCAAGTCCTTGTAGTCCAGGCATGGAATTCTGAAGTCCGCATGCAGAATCCCGGCAGCGGTCATCATGTGGACTTTCCGGTTGTGCTGTCGATCAAAGCGTCGAGTCGCAAAGAAGCGCTCGTTCCGTCCCTGTTCCGAGGGCACTGTGATCAGTTCGCAATGAGCCATGGCAACCCCGGCCGTGCGGGCCATTCGGGCATAGGCACATTCAATTGCGCCCATCGACCACGGCTCCTGAAGGGCTCTGAACTTCACGATCCAGTGCGCGTAGCCCTCAGGCAAGGGTTCAAAGGCCGAAACCACATGGGACAGATCCTCCGAAAACGCAACGGCTGCCTTGGGACGCGCGCCCCCCGGCGAGCCACCGGCAATCCGCAGAGCCTTCAGGACCTCAACCGTCTCCCCCACCTGGACCTGGATCGAAGCCTCATACAACGCTGAAAGACTGATGGGCTCCCGAGCCACTTTTTCCGACATGGGGTAGTACTCAAGGGCGCCCATCCCCCGGTTGCCGATGTAGGCAAGCCGGTCGAGCTGAGTCAGGCCATGGGTGACCCGCGCTCCATACTCCGCAGTAAAAAAACGCCCCATCAGCAGCAACCCCCAACCGTCGGGAAGGGAATCGGCAAAGGCCCCATGGATACCGAGAAACAGATGGGTATCGGGCTGCTGCGGCTTCTCGTCGAAGGTCAGTTGGGGGGATAGGTTGAAACCCTGGGTCAACCAGTCCTTGGCGTAGGTGAAGTAGGTACCTTGGCGGTTCCAGCTAAGCAGCCCCACCTGCCGGCCATGCATGAAGACCCCCAACGCCTCGATCGGCTTGTATTTCTTGATGCCTGGTTCAGTCATCGGGTTCCCCTTTGGCGTTTTGAGTTTTGCAACTCAAACAGCGTGTTCGGTGAAGGTGGCTTGAACAGTTTGAGCATCGGATCGAGTTCATCCAAAGCTGCCGCGATCAGCACCATCGATTCGAGGGAAATTGCCCCATGCAGCTCGAAGCGCTTGATCGTCGAAGCGGGTACCCCGGATTTCTCGGCCAGGGTTCTGCGCGACAGGTTTTTTGACAATCTGAGGGCCTGTGCGTTTTTTCCGATCTCGGCCGTGATCTCGGACGGTGTGTACATAAAACGGGTAAGCGACATAACGCTGCGTCTGCCTCCGGCTTGCTGATTATAAATCAATCATATGGATAACATAGACTCCATTATAATATAAAGCTAACAATAAGGGGCCATATATTACCCATAACAAAATATTGGCTACGAGGCATTGAGTAAAACGTACCCAAGGCATCATCCATCGCCAATCCCACCTACGCTTAGGTAGGATGACTGCTCTATTCCCCCCGAGGTTCTCCTCATGTTCATCGGCGTTCTGCTGGTTATCACCTGGCTGATCCTGCTGGTCCGTTACCCCGCCAAGGCCTTGCCGGTGTCCATGGCTGCCGCTGTCGGCCTGGGCCTGGTGGCGGTGTGGGTGGTCTGGCTGGACAACCGCGAAGCCCAGCAACTGGCGCGCCTGGAATTGCGCATCAGCTATGCCCCCGAGCATTGCCCGGCGGATCGCCCGCTGCTGCTGAAGATGAACAACGGCAACGATGTGCCGCTGACCGAACTGCGCTGGCGCGTCGCCGCCTACGCCCCGGGCGACACCGTGAACCTGGCCGACAACCAGTACAGCGCCCCGCGTTATCGCGGCCCCGGCGAGTTGCAGGCCGGCGCCAACTGGGAAGACTGCCTGCCCCTGCCGCCGCTGCGTCCCGGCTACCGCCCGCAAACCCTGGAGTTTCGCGCCGAACGCTTGCAGGGCAGTTTCTCCGACTGATTCCCCCCTTCCCTCTTTTTGTACAAGGACCGCGCCATGCCCGTTGCGCTGATCACCGGTTGTTCCAGCGGCATCGGCCGCGCCCTGGCGGATGCTTTCAAGGCCGCCGGTTTCACCGTCCTGCCCACCGCCCGCAGGGCCGAGGACGTAGCCATGCTGCAAGCCGCGGGTTTTGACGCGGTGCAACTGGACGTCAACGACGGCCCGGCGCTCACCGCCCTGGGCGAGCGCATCAACCAGCAATATGGCGGCCTCGACCTGCTGATCAACAACGCCGGTTATGGCGCCATGGGCCCGCTGCTCGATGGCGGTGTCGAGGCCATGCAACGACAGTTCGAAACCAATGTGTTCGCCCTGGTCGGCGTGACCCGGGCCATGTTCCCGGTGCTGCGCCGCAGCCGCGGGCTGGTAGTGAATATCGGCAGTGTGTCGGGCGTCCTGGTGACGCCTTTTGCCGGTGCCTACTGCGCCTCCAAGGCGGCGGTGCATGCCTTGAGCGATGCGCTGCGCATGGAGCTGGCGCCGTTCGGCATCCGGGTGATGGAGGTCCAGCCCGGGGCTATCGCTTCGAGCTTTGCCAAGAATGCCGGGCACGAAGCCGAACAGCTGTTGACCGAACGATCGCCCTGGTGGCCGTTGCGCGAAGGCATCCGCGCACGGGCCAGGGCCTCCCAGGACCACCCGACACCCACCGGCGAATTTGCCGCCAGGCTGCTCAGGGCCGCGCAGCAGGACAAACCACCGCGCCTGGTTCGGATCGGTAATGGCAGCCGGGCGTTGCCCTTGATGGCCAGTCTGTTGCCCAAGGGGTTGCTGGAGAAGGCGCTGATGAAGCGTTTTGGCCTGGGCGCAAAACTGTAACGGCCAATCACCGGCCGCGGAACGTCGCGCGGCCGTTCCCACGGGTTCCAGAAAACGTCTTTTAGTCGCCTAGGTTGTACCCTCCCCCAATCCCAGTAGAATGCGCGCACTCAAGGCTCCCAGGGCCTCGATCAGGCCGCATGGATCGCTGGCGAACCGCTGAAACTCCCCCTCTCCTTTCCATGCTCGCCGTCACTCAATCGTCGATCAGGGAATATCCATTGAAACCTCAACACTTGCTGCCGCTGGTACTGGCCACCGCGCTTATCGGCTGCACACCGTCGCCAGACGAGGAGCTGAACGCCACCCTGCCCCAGCTCAGCCTCAAGGAGCTGTTGCCGCCAGCCGTCGCCAACGAGTACTGCAACCCCAAGCTGGACAGCGATCTGCTGTATGGCATCGGCTACCAGCTGTACAACGACGATAAACCCGAGCAGGCGCGCAGCTGCCTGATCATGGCCGCGCCCACCCACGACCGGGCCCTGTGCTACCTAGCGAGCATCGCGGAACAGGACAGCAGCAAGGACAGCGCCGAGCGCGACCGCGAAGCCTTCGGCTACATGGCCTATTCCGCACTGAAGAATGACTCCTGTGCCGAGTTCGGCATGTTCCAGAACTTCACCTACGGCATGCGCGGGCAGACCCCGGACAGCGACCTGGGCCTGCGCTGGCTGGAGCGTTCCGCGCGCCATGGCGACGCGGACGCGCAACAGACCCTGGTGCGCCTGCACAGCAACAAGAACAATCTGCCTCTGGCCTACAGCTGGGCCAGGGTCCTGGATGACAGCGCACAGATCGACGCCTTGAAACAACGGATGAACCCGCAACAACTCAGCGAAGGCGAACAAGGTTTCGAGCAACTGGGCAAGCACGTCACCAGCAAGGACGCGGTGCGCAAGGAAGCCCGCGAGGAAAACATCGCGGTGTACTCGGCGAACATCCATATGGAATACCCCGAGACCTTCAAGGGCCTGTCGGTGGCCGAGCGTCATGCCCTCATGGAGCAGGCCGTGGCCACGGTGAGCGCCCGTCCCGAGTTCAGCACCCGTGGCCAGCTTTACGCCTATGTGATCATCGCGCGGCAGGCCCAGTTGAAGCAGGCCGGCGTCGATGTGCTGCAGAACCCGCAGATCGTGGAACTGCTCAGCGATAAAGAACTGGAAGTGGCGGATGCCGTGAAGAAAGCCGACGTGATCCTCGGCCAGGCCGCCCTGTAACAGCGGGAACACCGCCGGCCGCGCCTACAGGGGCCTTATACATGGCCGCTGTCTTGTAGGTGCCAGCTCCTACAAGGGGGCGGGGTCAGGGTCAGGTTGTTCACCCAGGCAACCCCAGTAGAATGCGCGACCTTGAGCCCTTGGGGCTGCTGAAAAAGGTGCTGATGAAGCGTTTCGGATTAAGCGCCAGGCTCTGCGCATTCAACGCCGGCCATCACGCGCATGACACCGTTGTATGCCGCGCCGATGCCCGTAGAATGCCCGCACTCCAATCGCAAGGAAGCGGCACCTCAAGCACGGAGCGGCTGCACCCCGCCCCTGCTCATGCCCTCTTGGCGTCCTCCCTTTTACGATTGAACCTCAGGGACTCTCCATTGAAATCTCGTAGCCTGCTGCCCTTGGCTATCTTCACTCTGCTGCTGGGCTGCAATGCCTCGTCACCGGACGAAAAACTCAATAATTCCCTGCCGGACTTGAGCCTCGAGCAGATCCTGCCCAAGGTCGAGGCCAACCAGTACTGCACGCCGGAGATGGACAGCGAATTGCTGCTCGGCCTCGGCATCCGGCTGATCAATGAGGACGAGGTGCTGTATGGCGCAGGCCGTACCTTGCTGGCGAGCAAGGAAATAAAAATGGCCCGCAGCTGCCTGATCATGGCCGCCCCCCGCTACACCACGAGCTTGTGCATCCTGGGCAGCATTGTCGGCGCCAGGCAAAACGACTATGACAAAAGCGAAGCCTTCAACTATATCGCCTACGCCGCCAAGCATAATGAATCCTGCGCGGAAGCAGGCCTGTACGACATCTACAGCGTTGGCAAGCTGGGCTATCCACCGAACAAGGAATTGGCCATGGGCTGGCTTGAGCGCGCCGCTCGGCACGGCGACCAGGAGTCGCAACAGGACATGGTGCGTTGGAACAGCGAACAGGACAATTTCCCGGTGGCCTATGCCTGGGCCAGGGTCCTGAATGAGGCAAAAACAATCGAGGCAGTGAAGCGCAAAATGAGCCCTCAGCAAATGGCCGAGGGCGAGCAGCACTACACCCAACTGCTCAGCCAACTCACCCCCGAAAAGGATATCAAGCAGGCGCTGCGCAAGGACATCATCGCCCTAAGCTCAGGGGATCTTTACTACAGCCACCCGGAGGTGTTCGAGGGCATGTCCCCTATGCAACGGCGTGCTTTCGTGGCCCAGCTGGTGGACATGCAGGACCTCTATCCGAAGTTTCACACGCGCGGCCAAGTGGTGGCCTACGCCTTGATTTCCCGCCTTGTGCAAAGTACCGGGCCGGCCGTGGACCTGTGGCAGGACCCGGCGCTACATGCCTTGCTGATCGACGATGATCTGAGCGTGGAAGACACCGTGGCCAAGGCCAAAACCATCCTGGCCAAGCGCAAGCAATAGCTTGAGAGGCTGGCGCTACTCCTCTTGAAGCCGCCGCCGAGGCGTCGCGTGCGCAAGGCCCAAGAGCCCTTTGCCGTGGCCAAACAGATGCTGCGGTTTCGGTTGTGCCCCCTCGCAATCCCAGTAGAATGCGCGCTCTTGAGCGCTTGCGCTCAACACAGCATGGAATCGCTGGCATCGACACTGAAAGCACGGAACTGCTCAAGCTCCCTCCTCTCCCGTCCTGTCCCTGCTTCATTCCATGCATCTCTTCATTCAATCGCAGATCAGGGAATATCCATTGAAACTGTTCAACGTGCTGCCAATGGCATTGGTTGTGTTGCTGGCCGGCTGTACTACCGCATCCGATAAAACCGCCGATAAAGAATCGTCCCTCAACGACACACTGCCCAAGTTGACCCTGCAAAACGTATTGCCAACTGTGGCCAGCAACGAACAGTGCAATGCACAAATGGACAGCGACATTCTGTTCGGCGTCGGCTTCCTGCTGTACGAAAACCAAGAGCTCGATGCTGCGAAAACCTGCATGGTGCTGGCCGCGCCGAAACACCCTCGCGCGTTCTGCTACCTGTCGATGATTGCCGGTCAAGATGAAAGCAAAACCGATGAACAGCGCAATACCGAATCTTTCAACTACATGGCTTACTCGGCGCTGCAGAACGACTGGTGCGCCGAATATGGCCTGTACCAGGCCTACAACTACGGCAATACCAGCGCCAAACAGGACACGGCCCTCGCCCTGCGCTGGCTGGAGCGCTCGGCCCGGCACGGCTACCCCGAAGCGCAAAAGGACCTGATCGAAAAGTACGAGGAACAAGGCAACCTGAGCGCCGCCTATGCCTGGACCCGAATCATGGCCAAGGCCGATGACACCAGCGCAGCCGATGCCTTGAAAGCCAGGATGAGCGCCGCACAGATCGCCGACGGTGACCAGCGCTACACCCAACTCACCGGCCAGGTCACCAGCAAACAAGCCCTGTACGCCGAAGCGCGGGAAGAAGACGTCGGCCGTTACTCTGCCGAGATCTATCAGGACTACCCGGACACCTTCAAGGGCCTGTCGTCCGCCGAGCGTTACAACTACGTCAAGCAAAGCATGTTCAAGGCCATCGACCTGCCGTTCGTCAAAGGTCGTGGCCATGTCCTGAGCTACATCGTGGTGAATCGCCAGGCTCAACTGAAAAAGCCCGGCGTGGACATCGCGCAGGACAAGAAAATCGTCGCGGTGATGAAGGACGATGAACTGTCCGTCGCCGAAACCATCGAGCAGGCACTGTCGATCGTCAACAAGACCTACCGCTAACCAGGCCTGTGGCGAGGAGCTTGCCTGCTCGCCACAACCCGGCCTTGGCCACAAATACCCCTGTGAGGCGGGCTACTCCCCATCCTCCTTCACCACCACCGTGCAGGTAATCCCCGCCGCCAGCAGCACGCCTTCCGGCACTTCGTCGATATGGATGCGCACCGGCACGCGCTGGGCCAGGCGCACCCAGTTGAAGGTCGGGTTGACGTCGGCGATCAGCTCGCGGCTTTCCGGGTTGTCGCGGTCGTAGATGCCGCGGGAAATACTCTCCACATGGCCCTTGAGCACCTCGCCGCTCATCAGCTGCATCTCGGCCTTATCGCCGACGCGCACATGGGGCAGCTTGGTTTCCTCGAAGAAGCCGTAGACCCAGAACGAGTTCATGTCGACCACTGCCATCTTCGGCTCGCCGATGCGCGCGTAGTCGCCGCGGTGCACGTTGAGGTTGGTCACGTAGCCGTCCACCGCGGCGCGCACCTGGGTGCGCTTGAGGTTGAGTTCGGCGGCCTCCAGTTGCGCCTGGGCCTGCTGGTAGTCGGCCAGGGCCGAGTCGGCGATGTTGCTGGCGTCGTCGCGGTTCTCCTTGGAGATCACCAGGTTGTCCAGGTCGGCGCGGCGGTGGGCGTTGACCTTGCGCATCTCCCAAGTGGCCTTTCTCGAAGCCACCAGCGACTGCGCCTGCTTGACCGCGATCTGGTAGTGCTCGGGGTCGATCTGCATCAGCAGGTCGCCCTTTTTCACCAGTTGGTTGTCGCGCACCGGCACGTCCACCACTTCGCCGGTGACGTCGGCGGCGACGTTGATGATGTCGGCGCGCACCCGGCCGTCGCGGGTCCACGGCGTGTTCATGTAATGCACCCACAGGGTGCGGCCGATCCACAGGGCCAGGGCCAGCACCAGCAGGGTCGCGAGCAGGCTGAAAAACTTTTTCATCAAAGGACTCTCAACGGTAGACAGTCAGCGCCATGGCGCCGAACAGACAGCAGAACAGGCTCAGGCGCAGCAGCGCCGGGTGCCAGAAAAAACGGTACAGGTCATAACCCGAGATGAAGCGGTCCAGGGCCCAGGCCAGGGCCGCGGCAATGAAGAACATCAGGGTCATGGTCGGCATGTACACGCCGTGGAAGGCGATTTCACGAGGCATGTTCAAGTCCTTGGGGCGGGGCCTGTACGGCTGGCGGCGCGGCATAGGCGGCCAGCGGCGATTGCGGGTCGAGCAATGAGCTGCGGATGAAGTGCAGGTAGCTCTTCACCCGGCGCAAGACCGAAGTATCGAAGTGCGGGGCGAAGGGTTCGTCGCTGGCCTGGACCCGGCCGATCGCGTGATCGACCGCGACCAGCGCGCGCGCAAGGTTGCTCTGGCCCGGTTGCAGGAACAGCCGCACCAGCGAACGGCCCATGACCCGGATCGCCTGGCGCCACGGCTGGGATTCGGCGTAGGCCGGGTGCACCGGGAGGATCGCCTGTTCCTTGCGCAGCTCGATGATGGCGTGGCCCACCTCCAGCACCACGAACATCCAGCGCAGCAGCTCGCGCTGCACCTGTGGCTGCCCCGCCGCCAGGCCATAGGCCTGGTGCAGCAGGTCGCGGGTGCGGCTTTCGAAGCTCGACGCCAGGCCCTTGAGCTTGCCGCTGATGGCGTACACCACCTGGCCACGCAGGTCCTGCTCCAGGCGGCGCCACAACCAGCGGCTGTTGGGCGGCAGGATGATCGCCCCGGCGGCGGCGCAGACCAGCATGCCCATGACCATGGCGATGTAGTCGTTGATGAAGGCGTAGGGGTTGTAGACGGTCAGGTTATCCGGCACCGAACCGGTGCTGAAGAAGATCAGCAGCCCCAGGCCGACCCCGGCGTACTGCGGGCGTGAAGCGAGGAACGAACCGAGCACGATCACCGGCGCCAGCATCACGCACAGCAGTGGAAAACCGTCGATCCAGGGGAACACGAAAAACATCTCGACGAAGCCGACCACGGCCCCGATCAAGGTGCCGCAGGCCATCTGGAAGGCCATGCGTTTCGGGTTCGGCGTGGCGGCCGAGAGGCCGACGGTGGCCGCCGCGATCAGGGTCATGGTGGCGCCGCTGGGCCAGGCGGTGGCGACCCAGTAGCTGCCGAGCACGATCAGAATGAACGAAGCGCGGATGCCCGAGGCGGCCGAGGCCAGCCAGTTGGTCTGCGGGGTGAAAGGTTCGTCCCAGCGCTCGCGTTCATGGCTGTGCTCGGCCAGGGACGCGTGGGTCTGGGCATAGCTGTGCAGCTCGTCGACGAAGCGATAGAGCAGCTCATAGGCGGTGTGGAAATCCAGTTGCTCGGCATCGCTCGGCTCGTGCTCCTGGAACAGCGCGCGCATGCTGCGCACCCGCGTCGGCAGCTCGGCCTTGTAGCTCGCCAGTTGCTCGGCCAGGCGCGCGGCATCGGGGCTGGTCAGGGCGCGGCCGGAGAAACCGTCCAGCAGTTCGGCGAGGTCCTGCAACCCCGGTTTGGTCGCCGCCAGCACATACTCGGCGGCACTGTTGCGCAAGCGTTCGAGCAACTGGTGCAGGGCGTTGAAACGGGTGGTGATGCCCATGAACTCACTGTTCAAACGGCTCAGGCGACCATTGCGCCGACGCATGTGCGGGTCTTCGAACACCGTGACGCTGCGCAGGCCTTCCAGGCCCACCGCCTCGGCGATGAAACGCACGTTGCCGCTCTCGAACGCGTCGCGCTGGCTGCGGCCGCGCAAACCGTCGGTGACGAACAGGGCGAACACCCCGAAGCGCTGGTACAGGGCGTTGCGCATCGCCGCGCTGGCGGTCTGCGGCAGGATCGCGGCGCTGACCAGGGTCGAGCAGAGAATCCCCAGGGAGATTTCCAGTACCCGCCATACCGCCGCCATAAAGGCCCCGTCCGGATGGGCCAGGGCCGGCAAACCGACCATCGCCGCGGTGTAGCCGGCCAGCACGAAGCCGTAGGCGCGGAAGTTGCGATAACGCGCGGCGCCGGCCGAGCAGATGCCGACCCAGATCGCCAGCGAACCGAGGAACAGTTCGGTGTTCTGGGCGAACAGGGCGATCAACGCCACCATCACCGCCGACCCGGCCAGGGTGCCGAGAAACCGATAGAAGCTCTTGGCGAACACCTGGCCGCTCTGCGGCTGCATGACGATAAACACGGTGATCATCGCCGTGCGCGGTTGCGGCAGCTCCAGGCGCATGGCCAGCCACAGGGTGAGGAACGCGGCGGCCAGGACCTTGAAGATATAGACCCAGGTCACGCCGTCGCTGCGTGCCCAGTCGAAGAAACCCCGGCGCCATTCAAGGGAGTACAGCCAGCGCAAGGGAGCAGGCAAGGGAGTCATGGGGTCTTACTCGGTGATCAGCACTTGGTGGTCGGCTTTTAATGGTCAGCTTTTAATGGTCAAAGATGGCCAGCGCCGCCGGGGTCTTGCTCGGTTGGGTCCGGCTGTCCTCGGGCACATCGCGCCCCGCCTCCAGGCCGCCGCCCAGGGCCGTCACCAGCTCGGCATGGGCGCTCAGGCGCGCGGCCTGGACCTGCTGCTGGATCTGCTGCTGGCGGAACAGCATGCCCTGGGCATTGAGCACATTGAGGTAGTCGGTGAGGCCGCGCTGGAAGGCGACCATGGCGATGTCGTAGGTCTTCTGCGCCGACGCCACCGACTCGGCGGCGAACTCGGCCTGCTTGTCCATGGACTCGCGGCGGATCAACTGGTCGGAGATGTTCTTCAGGGCGTTGACCAGGGTCTGGTTGTAGTGGGCCACGGCGATGTCATAACCGGCCGCGGCCTCGCCCAGCTCGGCGCGCAGGCGGCCGCCGTCGAAGATCGGCAGACTGATGGCCGGGCCGACGTTGTAGTTGAGCTTCTTGCCGGTGAGGAACTCCAGCGCTCCACCACCGGTGGCCATGTAGCCGAGGCTGCCCACCAGGTCGACGTTGGGGTAGAAGCCGGCGTGGGCGACATCGATGCCGCGGGCCTGGGCCGCCACCTGCCAGCGGCTGGCGACCACGTCCGGGCGCTGGCCGAGCAGTTCGGCGGGCAGCGCCGACGGCAGTTTCAGCGGCGCGGCCAGGGACAGGCTCGGCCGTTGCAACTGCGCGCCCGCCCCCGGTCCCTTGCCGGCCAGGGCGGCGATCTGGTTGCGGCCCAGGGCGATTTCTTCGTCCAGGGCGTCCAGCTGGCGATGGGTTTCCGGCAGCGGGGTCTGCGCCTGGCTGACTTCGAAGTGGGTGCCGATGCCGCCGGCCAGGCGCTTTTGCGCCAGTTCGAGAATCTGTTCCTGCTGCTTCAGGGTGGCGAGGACGATGTCGCGCTGGGCGTATTGCAGCGACAGCTGGATATAGGCGCGCACGACATTGTTCTGCAGTTCCAGCTGGGCCAGGCGCGCCTCGGCGGCGCTCATGTGCGCCAGGTCCACGGCACGCTCGCTGGCATTGCTTTCCCGGCCCCAGAGGTCGAGGGCGTAGCTGAAGCCGAGCGCGGCGTTGTTGTCCCAGGTGGTGCTGTTGGCCAGTTCGCCCGGGCCGTAGAACTGATCGGTGGGCCAGTTATGGCGCTTGAGGGTGGCGTCGCCCTTGATCTGCAGCGACTCGGCCGACTCGGCGATGCCGGCCATGGCACGCGCCTGGCGCACCCGGGCGGCGGCCATGGCCATGCTCGGGCTGCCCTGCACGGCCAGGCTCACCCAGTGGTTCAGCTGCGCATCGCCATAGGCCTGCCACCATTGGGCGGCGGGCCAGCGGGCGTCACGCGCGGCGCTCTGGATCGCCTCGTCGGTGGCCAGTGTATTGGCCGGTAGTGCCTTGCCCTGCGGGGCAATGCCCCCGGTTCCGATGCAGCCGCTGATTGCTAACGATAAAGCCCAAACACTGAGAGTCTTCAGCTCTCTGCTGATGCGACGCGGCACTGCTGCGAATTCCTGAAATAGGGAGGGAGGCGATTCTGTGCGGGAGCCGGTCGCTCGCGAGGCGGCGTCGCTGAAACACCGCGTTGCGGGATCGCCAGCGCGGCGGCCCCTACAGATCGGCGCAATTCTAGGCGGCGGGCTTTACGGCGATAAGCTGGGATTCCTGTGAATCTTTATTACCGTTCGCGCGATAATCCCTTGGTGCAATAGCCAACAATCTGTTACTTCGTGTCACAATTTGCCATCTCCCCAGAGAGCACCCCATGGACACTTTGCAAAACATGCGTGCCTTCAGCTGTGTCGCCGAAGCCGGCAGCTTCACCGCCGCCGCCGTCCAGCTCGACACCACCACGGCGAATGTCTCGCGCGCGGTCTCCAATCTGGAGGCCCATCTGCAAACCCGCTTGCTCAACCGCACCACTCGCCGCATCGCGCTCACGGAGGCCGGCAAGCGCTACCTGCTGCGCTGCGAGCAGATCCTGGCCTACGTCGAAGAAGCCGAGGCCGAGGCCAGCGATGCCCACGCGCGGCCGTCCGGGCAGTTGAAAGTGCACACCATGACCGGCATCGGCCAGCACTATGTGATCGACGCCATCGCCCGGTACCGCAAGTCGCACCCGGACGTGACCTTCGACCTGACCCTGGCCAACCGCGTGCCGGACCTGCTGGACGAGGGTTACGACGTGTCCATCGTGCTGGCCAGCGAACTGCCGGACTCGGGTTTCGTTTCCCAGCGCCTGGGCATCACCTACAGCATCGTCTGTGCGTCGCCGGCGTACGTGAAAGCCAATGGCTGCCCGAGCAGCCCCAGCGACCTGTCGAACCATGCCTGTCTGCGCCTGGTGAGCCCGGTGATCGCCCTGGACAAGTGGCTGTTCGACGGCCCCGAGGGCCAGGAAGGGGTCACCCTCAACGGCTCGCCGTTCCTGGTGAACTCCGCCGACGCGCTGAAAACCGCGATCACCAGCGGCATGGGCCTGGGCGTGCTGCCGGTGTACGCGGCCATCGAAGGCCTGCGCAACGGCACCCTGGTGCGGGTCATGCCCAAGTACCGCTCCCAGGAGCTGAACCTGTACGCCATCTACCCGTCGCGCCAGTACCTGGACGCCAAGATCAAGACCTGGGTCGAGTACCTGCGCAACACCCTGCCGGAGATTCTCGCCGCCCATCAGGCGGAGCTGACGGCCTATGAACTGAGCGGCGGCCTCAGCGGCGTGCGCCTGGTCCCATGAGCCAAGCCCTTCAGGGCTTTGTCATGCTTCTCCCATCCCTGTAGCCGCTGCCGCAGGCTGCGATAAGGCCGAAGGCCTTCGGCGATCTCAAGAGCACGTCTCCTGCGGAGCCGATCGCAGCCTGCGGCAGCGGCTACATTCGCAGAACCTTCTCGCCCCCACGGCCTGCCGCAGCCGCTACAAAAAGCCCGTGGGGAATGTTAGCTTGCTTGGCATTCTCCTCTGCCTGACGAGCTTTCCCGCGATGAAAAAGACCGTACTTGCCTTCAGCCGCATCACCCCGGACATGATCGAGCGCCTGCGCCAGGACTTCGAGGTGATAGTGCCCAACCCCAAGCTGGGCGATATCGGCGCGCAATTCAACGAAGCCCTGCCCCACGCCCACGGCCTGATCGGCGTCGGTCGCAAGCTGGGCCGTGCGCAGCTGGAGAACGCCAGCCGGCTGGAAGTGGTCTCCAGCGTCTCGGTGGGCTACGACAACTATGACCTGGCCTACTTCAACGAACGCGGGATCATGCTCACCAACACCCCGGACGTGCTCACCGAAAGCACCGCCGACCTGGCCTTCGCCCTGCTGATGAGCAGCGCCCGGCGCGTCGCCGAACTGGACGCCTGGACCAAGGCCGGGCAATGGCAGGCCAGCGTCGGCGCGCCGCTGTTCGGTTGCGATGTGCATGGCAAGACCCTGGGCATCGTCGGCATGGGCAACATCGGCGCGGCCATCGCCCGACGCGGGCGCCTGGGCTTCAACATGCCGGTGATCTACAGCGGCAACAGCCGCAAGGCCGCGCTGGAACAGGAGCTGGGCGCGCAGTTCCGTAGCCTCGAGCAGTTGCTGGCCGAAGCGGATTTCGTCTGCCTGGTGGTGCCGTTGAGCGAAAAGACCCGGCACCTGATCAGCCACCGCGAACTGGCACTGATGAAGCCAAGCGCGATCCTGGTGAACATCTCCCGCGGCCCGGTGGTGGATGAGCCGGCGCTGATCGAAGCCCTGCAGAACGGCACGATTCGCGGCGCCGGCCTGGACGTCTACGAGAAGGAACCGCTGGCCGAGTCGCCGCTGTTCCAGCTGAAAAACGCCGTGACCCTGCCGCATATCGGCTCGGCCACCCATGAAACCCGCGACGCCATGGCCAACCGCGCCCTGGCCAACCTGCGCAGTGCCCTGCTCGGCGAGCGCCCGCAAGACCTGGTCAACCCGCAGGTGTGGAAAGGCTGATACCACTGCCTATCACCACCTGTGGCCGCCTGCCCCCCTGTAGCCGCTGCCGAGCCTGCGAGGCTGCGAAAAGGTCCGCAGGACCGTCAGCGCTAGACCTGCAGAATCAGGTCGCCTGGTTTTGCGACGGCTGCGCCGCCGTTCGCAGCCTCGCAGGCTCGGCAGCGGCTACAGATTCAGATTCAAATCCGGATGCAGATGCAGGCACAAGTCTGGGCTTGCGGAACACCAGCACGTTGCCCAGCATCACCAGGACCAGCCCGGCCAGCGCCGGGGCGGTCCACTGGTAACCTTCGGCGAAGGCCGAGACATTCAGCGCCACCACCGGGAACAGCACCGTGCAGTAGGCCGCCCGCTCCGGGCCCATGCGGCCGACCAGGGTCAGGTAGGCGGTGAAGCCGATCACCGACCCCGGGATCACCAGATACAGCAAGGAGCCGATGTAGCGCGTGTTCCACTCCATATCGAAAGGGATGCCCTTGACCAGGCAATAGCCCGCCAGCATCGCCGCGCCATAGGCCATGCCCCAGGCGTTGGTGGTCAGCGGCCTGAGGCCGGCTTTCTGTTGCAGGCTGGACAGCATGTTGCCCGCCGAGAAACACAGGGTGCCCAACAGCGCCAGCCCCAGGCCGAGCAGGGTTTGCGGGCTGGCGCTATGGCCGGCCAGCTCCGGCCAGAACAGCAGGCCCAGCCCCAGCAGCCCCAACGCCCCGCCCAGCAGCACGTTGCGGGCGATCTTCTGGGCAAAGAACACCCGGGCATTCAGGGCGTTCCACAGGGTCGCCGTGGAAAACACCACCGCCACCAGGCCGCTGGGAATCCACTGGCTGGCGTGCAGGAAACACATGAAGTTGATACAGAACAGGCACAGCCCCTGGGCCAGGCAGATCAGGTGCCCGCGGCGGTTCATCACCTGCAGCTTGCGGCTGAGCAGCAACATGGCGAACAGCACCAGGGCCGCCAGGGCGAAGCGATAGACGATGGACACCGGAATCGCCACCACCCCCAGCTGCCACTTGAGGGCGATCCAGGTGGTGCCCCAGATCAGGACGGTGAGCAGATAAAGCGAAAGGTTCATGGCGCGGGACTCCTGTGCAGGGCAACCCAGTCTCAGGCCATCGCGTGCCCGGACGCTTGCATAAACTTGCGCTTTTGTCGGTTGCCGGGCTGGCAGCGCACCGCCCACGGAGTAGGATGCAAAACATCGTGTAGCCGCTGCCGACAGGCTGCGATCGGCTCCGCAGGAGACGTGCTCTTGAGATCGCTGAAGGCCTTCGGCCTTATCGCAGCCTATCGGCAGCGGCTACAGAATGCCGTTCAATTTCAGACCTGACCGCCATGCCCGCACTGGAAACCCTGCAAGTCTTTCAAGCCCTGAACCGCTCGCCCAATGCTCGCCTGGAGCACAGCGCCGAGCTCGGTGACGGCCTGGCCGCGGCCTTGTGGAGCAACCATCACGACGCCCAGGACTACGAAGCGCCGAGCCACCACACCCTGTCGTGCTACATCGCCGGCGGCACCGGGACCTTTCGCCGCGGCCAGCCGGGGACCAAGGGCGGCCCGGACAAACTGTGCATCCTGCCCGCCGAGCACCAGTCAGCCTGGGTGATCAACGGCGGGATCCGCCTGGCCCACCTGTATTTCAGCCCGGAACAATTCGCCCTGGGCTGCGTGACCCTGCTGGACCGCGAACCCCGCGAGCTGCAATTGCAGGAAACCACCTTCCTCGACGACCCGCAGCAGGCCAGGCGCTTTCGGCAACTGATCCGGATGAACTGGGACGAACCCGGCGAGCGCCTGCTGACCAGCAGCCTGGCCCACGAGATGCTCAGCCACGCCCTGCTGACCCAGGTCGGCCAGCGCCAGGGCCTGCGCCTCAAGGGCGGGCTGGCGGCGCATCAGCGCCGGCAACTGGTGGAGTACATCGACAGCCAGCTGGCCGAGCCGATCAGCCTGGGGCAACTGGCCGCGCGCTGCGCCTTGTCGGAATACCACTTCGCGCGGATGTTCCGCGCAAGCTTCGGCCTGCCGCCCCATCAATACCTGCTGGCGCGACGCCTGAAGCATGCCCGCGACCTGTTGCGCGGCACCCGCCTGCCCCTGGGCGAGATTGCCCTGGCCTGCGGCTTCGCCAGCGCCAGCCACTTCACCAACCGCTTTCGCCAGGCCCTGGGCGGAACGCCCGGGGAATATCGCCAGGCGTTTCTGGGCTGAGCGCAACCGTCAGTTACACCGCGTCGCCTTTATCGCGAGCAAGCTTCTCCTACAGAAAATGAACGCTGCTTCTGTAGGAGCGAAGCTTGCTCGCGATGGCGATGTGTCAGGCAAACCCGGCCCCAGCCTTATTGCAGCAGCACCTGCGTCACCCGGTCTTCCAGGGCCTTGATCTGCGCCCCATCGGCGCGGTAGTTGTTCGACAGCATCACCAGCACCAACCGGCGGCCATCGGCCGCGCGCAAGTAACCGGACAGCGACGACACGCCCTGCATCGAGCCGGTCTTGGCGTGCAGGTTATCCACAGCCCCGGTGCCTTGCAGGCGATAACGCAGGGTGCCGCCGGTCATGCGCTGGGCATCGCCAGCCACCGGCAGCGCCGCGTACCAGGTGGCGAACCAGGGCTGCTTGCGCGCCACCAGCAGCAGGTCGCTGAGGCTCTGGCTGGAAATCTGGTTACGCCGCGACAGCCCGGAACCGTCCACCTGCACCAGCCCCTGCGGGCTCAGGCCCTGACGTCGCAGGAAAGCCTCGATGGCCGCCACCCCGGCAGCGGCGGTGCCGGCATTGGCGGTCTTGCGGCCCATGGCCTTGAGCAGCACTTCGGACATGTTGTTGTTCGACAGCTTGAGCAAGGGTGTGATCAGGCCCGCCAGCGGCATCGACGAGTGGCTGGCCAGCACCCGGGCGGCGGGCGCCGTGGGCTGGCCGAGGCGCACCTGGCCCTGCACCGTCACGCCCTGCTCGGCCAGGGCCTGCTGGAACACGTCCGCCACCAGCCGGGTCGGCTCCCACACGCTGACCCAGTTGCGCCGCGACTGCCCCGGCGGCAAGGCGCCGCTGACCAGCAGCAGATTGCTGCCATGCTCACGGCCGACCTGCAGGCTGTCCGTCGCCCCGACCCGACCCTGATTGCGCAGGCTCATCAGCCGGTTTTCCGGGCTGACGCGCACCGCCAGCGGCGCTCCCGGCACCGTCGGTGCGGTTACCGCAACCAGTACGCTGCCGGCGTCGAAGTCGTCGTTGGGGGAGATATTGAGGGCGGAAATCTGCGCCGCGTAATACAGGCTTTCATCGTCGCTGGCCCAGTCGACGCCGAGCCGCTGGTCATCGAAAGCGGTGTCGTCGAGCACCAGGTCACCCGTGACCTGACGAATGCCGGTACGCGCCACCGCCGCCGCCAGCTCACGGTAGTCCGCGACCTGCATGCTCGGATCGCCGGAGCCGCGCAGGTAGAGATTGCCCTGCAGCCGCTCGCCCTGTTGCGCACCGTCGCCCAGCACCTCGGTGGCGAAACGGTAGTCGGGGCCGAGGATGTCCAGCGCGGCGGCGGTGGTCAGCAGCTTGAGGCTCGAAGCCGGGATCAGGCGGCTGTCGGGGTTGTGCTGATACAAGGCCGCACCGCTCTTGGCATCGCGCACCGTCAGCGATACCGTGGCGCCCTGGAGCGCCGGGTCGGCCAGGACCTGATCCAGGTTGGCGGCGTACCGGGCGCCGGGATGGCTGGCGCAAGCCGCCAGCGACAAGGCCAGGAACAATCCCAGCCCGCGAGTGTAAAAACGATGTACTGAACCCATGAGAAAGGTATTTCCTTGATGACCTCGAACCCACCGCCGACAGCCTTGCGGCTGTGGCGGGCGCCCAGATAACGATTGGCGAGGGGCGCGTGTCAACGAACAATCGAAGCCGACACCTCAGGCCGGACGTTGCGCAGCGCTCATTGCGCCAACGCGGCCAGCGGACTGACCAGCAACCCCAGCCCGGCCGCCAGCAGCGCCAGGCGTGGTTGATACGGCAGCAACAGCACCAGCGACAAGGCGCTGAGCATCAAGGCCGCGCACCACTGCACCAGGCCGAAAGCCCAACCGGCCGCCGCGATCGCCGCCCACAGCGAACCCGCCAGCAGCAACCAGCCGCCGAGGCGCAGGCCACTGCGGCGCCGGGCCGTGGGTTTGTAGCCCAGGAGTTCGGCGTGGTGACGGTCCATCGACAGGCACAACCCGGCAAAGCCTGGGTAACACAACAGCAGCGCCAGGAGCATTCAGTTCACCTCGGTTTCAAGGGCGGCCCGTCGCGAGCGGGCGGCAACGGCAGGCTGGGCGACAGGACGCGACATCTTCCAGGCCGCCCAGGCCAGGAACAGCCCCGCCGCCAGACAGGTCAGGTCGAACCCGGCCCGGACCCAGTCGCCGTGCACCAGGAAACCATCCAGCACATCGGGCACCGTCAGCGCGTCCAGCAGCGGCACACTGGCCAGCAGCAACGCCGCCGTGCCCAACTGCTCGACCCAGGCCTTGCGCCCGCGACGCAGCGCGGCGTGCAGCAGGCTCAGGCCCCAGACGATAAAGAAGCTGTTCACTTCCCAGTCCGCCCGCTCGGCAAAGCTCACCGGCAATAGGCGGTTGGCCCAGAAGAAGGTGGCGACGGCCAGCACCAGGCCGGACATGCTGGCGATGTTCAGCACTTCCACCAGCCGCAACTCGAAGGGCGTCACGCCGCTCTTGGCATGCTTGAGCTGGCGCTTGCCGAGCCAGATCACCAGCCCGGTGCCGATCATCGCGGTGGCGGCCAGGCCGCAGACAAAGTACAGCCAGCGCAGCAGCGGCCCGGCGAAGAGGCCCATGTGCAGCCCGTAGAAACCGCCTCGGATAGCGACGATCGGCGACTGCGGCGGGGCAACCTGCAGCAGCTTGCCACTGACGCCGTCGAACGAAACCGCACTGCCAAAATCGCGAACCACCTGGTCGCCACCGTGGCGCATGACATTCACCGAGGCATTGGCATCCCCTGGATTGTTCACCGTGATACGCCCCACGCGGCCACCCGGCCACTGCTCGCGGGCCTGCTGCAACAGCGGTTCGAGCTGCACCAGCGGCGCCGGCCGGCCCGCGGCCGGTGCGTTGCTGGTGGCGGGAAACGCCTCATTGAACAGTGCCCGGCTGTCTTCGCCGTAGGTGGCCAGGATGCTCGCCGGCATGACCATCGACATGAAGATCACCAGGCTGCTGTAGGTGATCATCAGGTGGAACGGCAGCACCAGCACACCCACCGCGTTGTGCCCGTCGAGCCAGGAGCGCTGGCCCTTGCGAGGGCGGAAGGTAAAGAAGTCCTTGAAGATTTTCTTGTGGATGATGATGCCGCTGATCAAGGCGACGAACATCAGCATGGCCGCCGCGGTGGACAGCCAGCGGCCCCAGGGATAGGGCATCTGCAACTGGAAATGGAAGCGGTAGAAGAATTCGCCGCCGCGGGTATCGCGGGCCTGCAGCTCGGCGCCGGTGGCCGGGTCCAGCAGCTTCTGGGTGAAGGCGCCGCGCTCGCCGGGCTTGCCCGGAAATTGCCACATCACCGACAACACCGGCTCGCGGGCATCGGGCAAGTTGATGAACCAGCGCGAGGCGCCTTGGGCGTGCTGCTGCAAGTAGCTCTGGGCGAGGATCACGCTGGTCTCATTGCTGACCGAGCGCGACGGCACTTCGGGCTGCATCCAATGGCTGATTTCATCCTTGAAGTAGGCCAGGGTGCCGGTCAGGAAAATCGCCAGCAGCAGCCAGCCGAATACCAGTCCGACCCAAGTGTGCAACCAGGCCATGGACTGGCGAAATCCCTCCTTCATGAGAGATTCATCCAATACGCCAACGCAGAAATCGCCGCCAACACCAGCGCCGGCAGCAGCAACCCGGACCAGGCCTGCCAGGCCGTGCGGCAGGCAAAGCACCAGAGCACCGCCACCAGGTAGAACAGGAAGGACGCCATCATGCCGCCGAATACCGCATCGGCGCGGGACACAGGGAGCAGCAGGGTCAGGCAAGTGCTGGACAGCGCCGCCAGCAGGTAACCGCCGAACACCGCGGCCAGCACCCGCGAAATCACAGCCAGACGATAGGAAAAAGGGATCGCAGCAACTTTGCTTTTCATGTTTCGACCTTGAAACCAAGACAGCCCGGCATTGGCAAATACCTCACGCGAGCTCAAGTCGGCGCAATATTAATGATAAATATTCTCATGTGCAAAAAACACCAATCTACCGAGGGCTCTTCCGTCGGTCCGGGTTGATTGCCCAATGCCATGTCAGGCCACTACAATGCGAACAATTCTTGTTCTCTTAAGCATTTTCATGCTGCCGGAGCGTTCGGCTTGGCTCACTCCTCTACCGTCGAAGTCCTCTATCACGCCCATCACAGCTGGCTGAACGGCTGGTTGCGGCGTCGGCTCGGCTGCCCCGACAGCGCCGCCGACCTGGCCCAGGACACTTTCATGCGGGTGCTCAGCGCCCGGGAAACGCCGTCGATCGTCGAGCCACGGGCGTTCCTCACCACCATCGCCAAACGGGTGCTGTGCAACCACTACCGGCGCCAGGACCTGGAACGGGCCTACCTCGACACGCTGGCGCAGATGCCGGAACTGCTGGCGCCGTCCGAGGAGGACAAGGCGATCATCCTGCAGACCTTGATGGAGCTGGACCAGTTGCTCGACGGTTTGCCGCGCCTGGTGAAACGCGCGTTCCTGCTGGCCCAGGTCGATGGCCTGAAACACGGCGAGATCGCCCGCGAACTGGGGATTTCCATCGCCACGGTCAAGCGCCACCTGCACAAGGCAGCCCTGCGCTGCTACTTCGCCCTGTGATCGCTGCACTCCCCCGCCCGCCGGACATCGGCGCCCAGGTCGCCGAACAGGCCGTGCACTGGCTGCTCGAAATGCAGGCGGGGCCGCTCAGCCCGCGCCAGCAACTGGCCTGGCAGCAGTGGCACGACGCCCACAGCGAACATCAACGGGCCTGGGAACATATCCAGCGGGTCAACCAGCGGCTGCGCGGCCTGTCTTCGCCCCTGGCCCATGCCGCGCTCAATGCGCCGAAGTCCTCCAGCCGGCGCCAGGCGCTGAAACTGCTGCTGATCCTCGGCGCCGGTTCCGCCGCGGCCTGGGGCTTGCGCGAACACAATCCGCTGACCCCGCTGATGGCCGACTACCGTAGCCCGGTGGGCCAGCGGCGCACGCTGCAACTGAGCGATGGCAGCCAGCTGCAGCTCAATACCGACAGCGCGGTGGACGTGAGTTTCGATGGCCAGCAACGGCTGATCCGGCTGTTGGCCGGGGAGATCCTGCTGACCGTCGCGGCCGATAGCCGGCCGCTGTTGATACAGAGCACCCACGGCCTGCTGCGCCCGCAAGGCGCACGCTTGAACCTGCGCCAGTTCAGCCAGCGCACCCAGCTGGCGGTGTTCGAGGGCAACGTCAGCCTCAGCCCGTCGGATTACTCGGCAGCGCCATTGCAGGTAAGCAAGGGGCAACAATTGAGCTTCACCCGCAGCGCCTGGGACACCCCGCGACCGCTGGACGCCAGCAGCGGCGCCTGGAGCGAAGGCATGCTGGTGGCCGCCCATATGCGCCTGGCGGACTTCCTCGACGAATTGGGCCGCTACCGTCGCGGCCAGCTCAACTGCGATCCACGGGTCGCCGACCTGCTGATCTCCGGCAGTTACCCACTGGACGACAGCGAACGGATCCTCGACCTGCTGGAAATCAGCCTGCCGGTGAAGGTCCGGCGCTTCACCCGTTATTGGATCACGGTCGAGGCCCGCGCCTGAAACCTATCGCCTCTGTAGCCGCTGCCGCAGGCTGCGATAAGGTCCGAAGGGCCTTCGAGGACCTCAAGAGCACGTCCCCTTCGGGGCCGATCGCAGCCTGCGGCAGCGGCTACAAATCAGCGCCGATTCCAGGTTTTTTCCGACGCGCAGATTTTTTTCATTTTGTGTGAGCCGTTTTCCAGCACTCGCGTGACAGAGAAGGAAAGCCCCCTTGACTGCAACCTTCTCAGGATCGATGTCCATGCCCCAGCGCCCCACTCGCCTTACGCCCCTTGCCCGTACCCTGCGCCAGTTGCTGCTGGGCGCCAGCCTGAGCTTTTCCGCCCTGCCGCTGGCCATCGCCGCCGACGGCCCGACGCGCGATTACCACATCGCGGCGGCGTCGCTGGAAAACGCCCTGAACCAGTTCGGCCGTGAAGCCGGGGTGCTGATTTCCTTCGGCTCCCAGGTCACCCGCGGCATGCAGAGCCAGGGCCTGGAAGGCCGCTACACCACCGAAGAAGGTCTGAATGCCTTGCTCAAGGGCACCGGCCTGCAAGCCCGCGCCGAAGGCAACAATGCCTTCAGCCTGCAACCGGTGAGCGCCGAGGGCGCACCGGCGGCCCTGGAACTGGGCGCCTCCAGCGTGGTCGGCGACTGGCTGGGCGACGCGGCGCAGAGCAACGTCTTCGAACACCCGGGTGCGCGGGACGTGATCCGCCGCGAAGAATTCGAACGCCAGGGCGCGACCCAGGCCCGCGATGTGCTCAACCGCATCCCCGGGGTCAACGCCCCGGAAAACAACGGCACCGGCAGCCACGACATGGCGCTGAACTTCGGCATTCGCGGGCTCAACCCGCGCCTGGCCTCGCGCTCCACGGTTCTGATGGACGGCATTCCGGTGCCCTTCGCGCCCTATGGCCAGCCGCAGCTGTCCTTCGCCCCGGTCAGCATGGGCAACATGGACGCGGTGGATGTGGTGCGTGGCGGTGGCGCGGTGCGTTACGGGCCGCAGAACGTCGGCGGCATCGTCAACTTCGTGACCCGCGCCATCCCCGATGCGCCTACGGTCAAGGGCGGCTTCCAGACCGAGACCAGCCCGTCCTCCAGCCACGACGGTTTCAAGACCACCGGCAACCTGCTGGCCGGCGGCACCGCCGACAACGGCCTGGGCGGCGCCCTGCTGTACTCCGGCACCCGTGGCGGTGACTGGCGCGAACACAGCGACACGCAAATCGACGACCTGATCCTCAAGGGCCATTACCAGCTCGACGACGCCAACAGCTTCAACGCCATGGCCCAGTACTACGAGGGCGAGGCCGACATGCCCGGCGGCCTGAACGTCGCCGACTACAAGGCCGATCCCTATCAGTCGACCCGCCCGTACGACAAATTCTGGGGCCGCCGCACGCTGATCAACTTCGGTTATCGCTACCAGGAAGATCGTCGCGAATTCACCGTCAACAGCTTCTTCACCAAGACCCTGCGCAGCGGCTACCTGGACCAGGGCAGCTTCCTGTCGCTGTCGCCACGCGAATACTGGGTGCGCGGCATCGAAACCCGCTTCGCCCAGGGCTTCGACCTGGGGCCGACCAGCCATGAGCTGGGCATCGGCTACCGCTACGTCAACGAGGCCGGCCACGAGTTGCGCTACCGCACGCCGATCAGCACCAACCAGCAATTACCGAGCACCAGCAGCCGCAACGACCGCGATACCCGCGGCGGCACCGAGGTCAATGCATTCTTCGTCGACGACCGCATCGACATCGGCAAGTGGACCCTCACCCCGGGCATCCGCTACGAGATGATCGAGTCCCAGCAGACCAACAACCTGACCAACGTCAAATATAAGGGCGACTACAACACCGCGCTGCCGGCGCTGAACGTGATGTACCACCTGACCGACAGCTGGAACCTCTACGCCAACACCGAAGGTTCGTTCGGCAGCGTGCAGTACAGCCAGATGCCCAACCGCGTGAGCAGCGGCGAAGTGAAACCAGAGAAGGCCCGCACCTGGGAACTGGGCACCCGCTATGACGACGGCGCCCTGCGGGCGGAGATCGGCGCGTTCCTGATCAACTTCGACAACCAGTACGACAGCAACCAGACCAACGACTCGGTGATCGCCCGTGGCGAAACCCGCCACCAGGGCATCGAGACCAGCGTCAATTACGCGCTGGACGGCCTGAGCCCGGCGCTGGCCGGTTTCGATCTGTACGCCACCTACGCCTATGTCGACGCCACCATTCGGGAAGACGGGCCGAACAAGGGCAACCGTGTGCCGTTCTCGTCCAAGCACAAGGGCACCCTCGGCATCGGCTACACCGAAGGCCCGTGGAAGCTGAACTTCGACAGCAGCTACCAGAGCAGCCAGTTCGCCGACAATGCCAACACCTCCGCCGAAAGCGCCGACGGCAGCACCGGGCGGATTCCCGGCTACATGCTGTTCAGCAGCCGCGCCGCCTACGACTTCGGCCCGCAACTGTCGGACCTGAGCGTGGCGGTCGGGGTGAAGAACATCTTCAACCACCAGTACTTCACCCGCTCGTTCGACGACAACAACAAAGGCAAGTACGTGGGCGAACCGCGGACCCTGTACGTACAGACCTCCGTGGCGTTCTGATCCACGGCCACCACCTGGCAGTAGGAGCGAAGCTTGCTCGCGATAGCGTCCGGCCTGACACACCGCGCCGCCTTCATCGCCGGCAAGCCTGGCTCCTACAGAACACCAAATCATTCCGCTCTGCCGGCACGCACTTGCTGGCGATGGCATCGAGGCTGACAAAACAGCTCGACATGTTTATCAAGGCGTTCAAGCCAAAAGATCAGTAATCAATTACAACGGCGCCAAAAATCAGCTGCTGATGACTTGCGCCCTGTCATTCAGAAATAACCATATAACAAATCAAACCTATAAAAATCCGATGTTGGTTGCACACAGCAATGACGATGAATTGAAGGCAGTAGTCAGTCACGTGATGCCATCCTTTTCAGGAGTATCGATCTCACGGACAACCTCAATTGGAGCTTGCTATGCAAAACGACTTTACGTCCCCAACCTCTGTTGTCTTTTCTAACCGAGGTGCAGATATTGAGTTCAAACCCAGGAAGAAAAATATCCTGATGAGAATCATATCTAAAACCTCCATTTGCAGTCAGTCTCTCGCAGCCGGCGGCTGCGAAGGGTGGAAGTGGTAAACATGATCGTTTGACAGTGGAGAACCTCTTTGCTTGCAAAGAGGTTCTGATAATTGGTTGAAAGCGAGTATGATCAATATGAGTTCAAACTTCTACTCTATTGCCGACTTTGATGAAGATAGCGTCCCCGGCTTCGCGGCAAAAGCCTACAAACTGACACTGCCTTATGTGACTCAATTCTTGACAGCCAGACACCCGCATCGAAATGGCGCTGTCTGTCCATTTATCGCTGGCGCCCTTAAAAACGAAACGCTGTATTTCAGCTTTGCCGACTTCCATGACCATCACGACTGGTCCGCCTTCATAGAACAATGCATCAGATTCATGGAAAGCAAGCGGAGTGATAATAAACTTGGTCGCGCCTTGATCATCCTGCTTCCTGACGACTTCGACCTGGAGGCCTTGTTACGAATTCATGTAGATAACAAAGTAAAATGTGTAGAGTCCTTTTTAATGCTTGGCGCCCTCTACAAAGACAGCAATGCAAAAAGCCTTCACAGCCCTGATTTTTTCCCTCTGAGAACACCTACCCCAACTCTTGTGATGCGAGAAATCACCGCTGGCGACTTAGTTTTTCTTGAACCTAAGCATTACAGCATTTTTACCCGCCTGAAGTTTCTTAAATCATATGTTCGTCGCTTCGAAAGCGACAATTCTTCAGCGTACGAAATGCGCCAGGCTTCTGTTTCAAGGAAGATCATTAGGCAATACAGCATAAAAATAGTTTTGGATTGCCTTTTCCGACTGGCATTGCTCTCTATCGTCATCGGCAGCATCACTGTAGCTCTTAAAGGAGCCACGCATGTTTACCTCCAATAGGTATTTCATTTCAGGCATTGTGCTGATCATCTCTCAGCAAGTCTCCCTGGGCATATCAACCTATTATATTGCCATGGCTGGTGCAGCTCTTTCGCTGCAAGACTACCAACTGCTAAAGACTCGGATCATCCTTTTCTTCTCATTTGCCTTACTGGGATACCTGATTAGCTCCGCAGTAGAGTTCATTTCTGCAAAGCTCAAGATTGATTTATGGGAGAAATACATTTTTTCCGTTTACGAGCATCTTCGCCATAATCAACCTCTTTCGTCTGAAGCAAACCGCAAGAATGTCCAGAGCTGGCTGGGCAGTGAAGTACCGACAACGCTGGATGGCACGGTCAATCTCTATTTCGGCATGACTTCCGTGTATAGCAATATCATAGCCACCCTCTATGTATTTTATTGGGTACTCGGGACCCACATCGCCATACTAATGGCAAGCTCCATTCTGATTTCATACTTCCTGGTAAAAGCCATGAAAAGCAGAATAAGTGCCTCCGCCACAGAAATACAACAGAAGAGGCTCAACGTAGTCAAGCGTGCAAGTTCGCTTTGGGATTACTACCTGAATGCAAACTCATCCATGATTGGTTACTCGGAGGCTTCTTCCAGATCATTGATCGCAGACTTCCTGAAATCCTCCCTGTACTACACCAGGCTTGAGCAACTGGCCGCGTGCTTGCCGATATCTATAGCCGTCGCAATAATTCTGATATACCTGCAAGGGCTGCCTCTGAGCCAATCTGTTCCTTGGGGGATGATCGTTGCGGTTTTACCGCGGTCCCTGCAAGTATTCGGAAATGTTCACTCAATGAGTTTGTATAACAGCAAGTACGTGTACTTTCGCAAAAGAATCAGCAACCTGTTGAATTTCACCGATACATTGGAGCCACTGAACCTCAACAAACAAGTCGTTCGCGAAGACATATCGATTTGCAATACCGTGAATGGAAAGACCATCCCCATTGATCAATTGCTCGATGACATTCGCACAATCGCCAGCCTTAAAGGAAGGTTTCTCGTGTCAGGCAAGAATGGCTCTGGAAAGTCGTCTTTTTTAAAACTGATCAAATCAGAGTTTGCCGAGTCGATTTTGCTGCCAAACCACGTAAGTTTTCATGAAACCGACGCTCCACTTTCCACTGGAGAAAGTCAGGTTCAAAAGCTCCTTCATGTACTGAATCAAAAAGCCCGGATAATCCTGCTTGATGAGTGGGATGCAAATCTGGACAGCCAGAACAAGATACGAATCGGCAACATCCTGAGCCAGAAAGCCGAGGAAATATTGATTATTGAAGTTCGGCATATTCAAGAGGCGATCTGAAATCAACTCCAAATGCCTACTGTCGAGTCCCTTGCCACGCGGGTATCCGCATTTGCCCGATCAGCCCACGACCTGTCACGAACACAACAGGATGAGCCAGGGTTGAGCTACAAAAAAAGGCCATCGCAGTGCGATGGCCTTTATGTCTCCCCCAATAATGAGGGCCTGCATTGGATGTCCAGCATCTACAAACATCACCTGCGCAGCAGGCGCATGTTTTTGAACAGTAACTCAGCCGTCAGCTATTGAGCGCGGCCTGTTCGTTTTCCAGGAATTCCTCTTCAAGCAAGGCGTCGGCCTGGCCTTCGCGGGCGCTTGGCGCTGCCGCGGCGCGCTTGTTGCGCAACCGGCCGAACAGGTGTTCCAGGGAATTCTCCAGCTTGGTGGCCGCTCCTTCGATGGCCAGTTCCAGGGATTCGGCTTTGTGGGTCACGGAAATCGGTTGATGGCCTTTTGGCCGCGCCTCCAGTTGGCAGCGTAAATCGTGGGGACCGGGCTTGTCGCCGTTCTCGTCCCGCAGGTGAACCTCGACTCGGGTCAGGTCCTCCTCGTAGCGTTCGAGCGTGCTCTCAATGGTAGTACGTACCCACTCCTCCAGTCGGATGCTGCTTTGAATATGGTTATCGCTATTGACCTGGATTTGCATAGTTCTTCCCTTATTTCAGCTAGCTCGCGAGAGGAACCGCGTGCCCCTGAGGGCGTACTTTTTGCGGCCTCTTGGTTACAGAGTTGGGCAGAGCGCGGAACAATTCAAGCCCTTAAAAAAGATAAATATCTATTCGCAAATAAAGCCGGACAAGGAGCAAAAGCGCTGTTAATGTCGGGAGTTGGGTCGCCTCTGTCCCTGGCCTTTTTCACTCATAACTGCCCCTCTCCCAGAGGGTGCTGGCTGCGAAAAATCCCCGCCTCCTCCACCAGCCAGTCGTGCACCGCGCGCACGCCCGGATGGCTCAGCGCACCCGGCGCATACAGCAGCACATAACGCTTGTGATTGGGCACCGCGAGGCCGAACGGCACGATCAAGGTGCCGCGCTCCAGCTCATCGTTGAGCAGGGTACGCCGGGCAATCGCCACCCCCATCCCGGCGATCGCCGCCTCGATGGTCAGGTGATTGCGATTGAAGGTATGCCCGCGCCGCACATCCGCGCCCTCGAAGCCGATGGCATTGAGATAGAACTCCCACTCCGCGTACTCATAGCTGCCGCGCCAGGCGGTGATGTCGTGCAGCAACGGAAAATGCACCAGATCCGCCGGGCCGTGCAACGGCGGTCGCCCACGCAACAGGCCCGGGGCACAGACCGGAAAGATCTGTTCATCCAGCAGGGCTGTGGATAACAGCCCCGGATAACTGCCGTCGTTGAGGTCGATGGCCAGGTCGAAATCGCCTTCGTGCAAGGCCACGCTGCTGTCCTCAGCCACCAGCCGCAATTGAATGTCCGGAAACCGCTGCTGCAGCCGGGGCAAACGCGGGGTCAGCCATTTGCCGAGAAACGACGGGATCGAGCGCAGGCGCAAGGTGCCGCTGATCATCCCGGCATCCAGCCGGCGCAATTCGGCGTCGATGCTGCCATAGGCCTCGTTCACCGTAATCGCCAGCCGCTGCCCCTCGGCGCTCAGTTCCACCCCACGGGCGCGCCGGTGAAACAGGCGAAAGCCGAGCCGCTCTTCCAGCAGGCGGATCTGCTGGCTGACCGCCCCCGGGGTGATGTGCAGTTCTTCCGCGCAACGGGTGAACGACAAGTGCCGCGCGGCACAGGAAAACACATGCAGCCAGACATAGGTCTGGGCATGAAACTGACGACTCATCGTTTAGTCCTGCTAAAGGCTGTCTTAGGAAAATTCGTTGGTCAGTCTTGACCGAGCTAGGCAGTATCGCCGACCTAACGCTCGGCCTACAAAAAATGGCAGCGATTTCTCTTCCATTGCTTGTAAGGCTTTAGCATGGCTATCAGTGTTTTCGATCTCTTCAAAGTCGGTATCGGTCCATCCAGCTCCCACACCGTCGGCCCGATGCGCGCCGCCGCGACCTTCGCCCAGGGGTTGTTCGAGCAAGGGTTGCAGGAGCAGGTGCAGCGGGTGGAAATCCGCCTGTACGGCTCGCTGTCCGCCACCGGCGTCGGCCATGCCACCGACCGTGCCTGCGTCATGGGCCTGATGGGCGAATGGCCCGACAGCATCGACCCGCGCAGCATCGGCCCGCGCATCCAGCAACTGCGTGAAAGCGGCGAGCTGAGCCTCGGCGGTCGCTCGACCATCGCCTTCGACTGGCACCGCGACCTGTTGCTGCTCGACGAGAGCCTGCCCTACCACCCCAATGCCATGTCGCTGTCGGCCTTCGGCGCGGACGGCCTGCTATGGCGGCAGACCTACTACTCGGTGGGCGGCGGTTTTATCGTCGAGGAAGCCGAAGTGGCCGAAGGCGCCCCGACGGCCAACGGCGTCGAACTGCCCTACGACTTCAACAGCGCGGTGGAACTCCTGGCCCTATGCCAACGGCACCAGTTGCGAGTCTCGGAACTGATGATGGCCAACGAACGGGCCTGGCGCAGCGATGCCGAAATCCGCAGCGGCCTGCTGCACATCTGGGCGGTGATGCGCGAATGCGTCGAACAGGGCCTGCGCCACGAAGGCACCCTGCCCGGCGGCCTGGATGTGCCGCGCCGCGCGGCCAAGCTGCATCGCAACCTGCTGGAAATCGGCAAGCCCAACGTCATCAGCTCGACCCTGTCGGCCATGGAATGGGTCAACCTGTTCGCCCTGGCGGTGAACGAGGAAAACGCCGCCGGCGGGCGCATGGTGACGGCGCCGACTAACGGCGCGGCGGGGATCATCCCGGCGGTGCTGCATTACTACATGAAATTCAACCCCGAAGCGTCGGACGACGACGTGGTCGACTTCTTCCTCGCTGCCGCCGCGGTGGGCATCCTCTGCAAGAAAAACGCCTCGATCTCCGGCGCCGAAGTCGGCTGCCAGGGCGAGGTGGGCTCGGCCTGCGCGATGGCTGCCGCGGGCCTGGCCGAGGTGCTTGGAGCCACCCCGGAGCAACTGGAAAACGCCGCCGAAATCGGCCTGGAACATAACCTCGGCCTGACCTGCGACCCGGTCGGCGGCCTGGTGCAGGTGCCCTGCATCGAGCGCAACGCAATTGCCGCGGTGAAGGCGATCAACGCCACCCAGATGGCCCTGCGCGGCGACGGCCAGCACTTCATTTCCCTGGACCGGGTGATCCGCACCATGCGCGATACCGGCGCCGACATGCACGACAAATACAAAGAAACTTCACGGGGCGGCCTGGCCGTGAGCTGGGTGGAGTGCTGAGGAGCATTCCCCCAGGCCGTAGGAAAACTACTGCGCTCGGCAATACTGCGTTAAAAACAGGCTCGGAATGCTCATGTAGGTCCCTACACTCCGCTTCCTCGCCTGTTTTTGCCTTGTCTTGCCTTCGCTCGCTACGTTTTCAAACGGCCTGACTGTCCGCCCCACGTGAGCCCGAGCAAAAATAATAACGAGGCAATACCGATGACCGATGTACGAACACCCGCTGCCGAAAACCCTGCTGTAGAAACTGCCCGCGACACCACGACCGCCAGCCAGGGCTGGAGCAAGCACGACACCACCTGGATGCTCGGCCTGTACGGCACCGCCATCGGCGCCGGCACCCTGTTCCTGCCGATCAACGCCGGGGTCGGCGGCTTCTGGCCGCTGATCGTGCTGGCGCTGCTGGCCTTCCCGATGACCTTCTTCGCCCACCGCGGGCTGACCCGCTTCGTGTTGTCCGGGCGCTCCGGCGACATCACCGAAGTGGTGGAAGAGCACTTCGGCATCGGCGCCGGCAAGCTGATCACCCTGCTCTACTTCTTCGCCATCTTCCCGATCCTGCTGGTGTACAGCGTGGCGCTGACCAACACCCTGGGCAGCTTCATGGAGCACCAGCTGCACATGACCCCGCCGCCACGGGCGATCCTGTCGCTGGTGCTGATCCTCGGCCTGATGGCCATCGTGCGCTGCGGCCAGGGCGTGATCGTGCGAGCCATGAGCGTGCTGGTCTATCCCTTTGTCGCCGCGCTGTTGCTGCTGGCCCTCAGCCTGATCCCGAACTGGAACGGCGCCTTCTTCGCCTCGGCCAATGACGGCATGTCCATGCCGCTGTTCCTCAAGACCCTGTGGCTGGCGATCCCGGTGATGGTGTTCTCGTTCAACCATTCGCCAATCATCTCGGCCTTTGCCGTCGACCAGAAGCGCCACTACGGCGCCCAGGCCGAAGGCAAGAGCAGCGGCATCCTCGCCGTGGCCCACGGCATGATGGTGCTGACGGTGATGTTCTTCTGCTTCAGTTGCGTGCTGGCCCTGTCGCCGGCCGACCTGGCCGCGGCCAAGGCGCAGAACATCTCGATCCTGTCGTACCTGGCCAACCACTTCCAGACGCCGGTGATCGCCTATGCGGCGCCGCTGATCGCGCTGGTGGCCATCACCAAATCCTTCCTCGGCCACTACATCGGCGCCAGCGAAGGTTTCCAGGGGCTGATCGTGAAAAGCCTGCGCAGCCGCGGCCGGAGCCTGTCGTCGCGCTGGCTGGAGCGTTGCACCGCGCTGTTCATGGTCCTCACCTGCTGGGCCGTGGCCACCTTCAACCCGAGCATCCTCGGCATGATCGAAACCCTGGGCGGACCGGTGATCGCCTGCCTGCTGTTCCTGATGCCGATGTACGCGATCCGGCGCGTGCCATCGCTGCGCCAGTATTCGGGCCAGCTGTCGAATCTGTTCGTGGTGCTGATCGGTCTGATCGCACTGTCAGCGATCATTTATTCGTTCATGCCCTGAAACGGGTAGCCAAAGAAAAACGGACCTTTTGGTCCGTTTTTTTTCGCCCCCGGGTTTATTGGTCGGCGGCTTTCCCGGCATGCCCTTTGCTTTGCAAGACCTGAGGAATACGGACGTTATCAAACCTCAGCGAACGGCCTGCCAATGGTCTGGAAATGCGAACTAATCCCGATCCCGGCCGGTCAATGACTGCACGATACAATCAGGCGGTGACGCACATGGATAACCCCTTTCAGCTGATTACCGATGCCTTCGCCCCGGAATACCGGGTCAACCTAAGCATCCAGGGCCTGGACGGCAGCATCATGCTGACCCTGTCCAAGGCCGGCCGGGTCGTGGCCAAACGCATGATCAGCGCCGAGCAGCGCAACGATCCGCAGCGGCTCAAGCGCCTGGTGCAAAGCATTCAGTTCGGCATCGCCATCGAGCAGGGCCACAGCGCCGTGGCCATCCTCGAAGCCATGACCAACAGCGACAGCTTCAAGCTGCCGCTGCCGGCCGCCAAGGGCCGGCCGCCCCTGAGCGTGGCGATTTAAAGCTCGCCCTTCTCGACTTCCGGGTGCTCGCTGGAACCCGCGCCGACTTTGCGTTGCGGGTGTTCGATTTTCACCGAGGGGAACTGCGACGAGGCGTAGCGCACCACCAGGATCGAGAACGCCAGCAGCAGGATACCGCCGCACAGGTAGATGATCCCCAGGTCCGGCGGGTTGTGGTGCGACACGTTGGAGATCAGCAGGCGGGTCAGCGCGGTGATCGCCACGTAGATCAGGAAGCGCACCGGCATGTGGTTGGTCTTGAAGTAGATGCCGACCATGGCGCCCAGTTCGAGGTAGATGAACAGCAGGAGAATGTCATCGATCTTGATATGACCTTCTTCGAGCATCCCGAGAAACTCCATCACCGCCGCCCAGGCCGTCACCGCGCCGATGGCGAACAGCGCCAGGTAGTGAAAGGTCTCGACGAACAGGTTGCCCAGGGACTCGGCCAGCTGATGGACGTTCTGCCGCAGTTTCTCGGCCCAATTGATTTTCACGATGGTTTTTCCTTAGGTCGACTCGACCGGATGATGCGGGTTGGACGTGACGGTTGTTCCTGCATGCAGAAAAAAGGCCAGCGTCGGGGGTGAGATGGTGGCTGATGCCGACAAGGCACGTTCAGGCCGGTGGCAATCTGTAGCAGCGAGCTTGCTGGCGATAGCGTCTGTTCAGACAAGGTGCTGAATGGCCGCTGCGCGGATCGCGCGCAAGCTCGCTCCTACAGGGGAAGGCTGACAAACCCGGAAACCCGACTAGATTAAAAAGCCACTATTCAAAGCAGAAGGATTCGCTTATTCTTCGCGCCTGTATATAAATACAGTAGTAGCAAATACCCATTATCGTGAAGGCATGTGAGGTGGTGAATGGCCGTCGAAGTGGTATACCGCAGCAGCCGAGATCTGGAGCGCTTGTTCATGGATAAAGCCGAAGCTGACCGTCATGACAAAATGCTCGAACTGGCTGAATTGCTGGCGCAAGTGTTACAAAAAGCCGTGCCGTCCCTGAGCGAGCAGCAGGTGGAAGAAGCCGGGATCTACATGGCGAAGAACCGCGATGTGTTCGCCAAGGCCTTCAAGAGCCAGCCGGACGCCCTGTCCGAACTGCTCAGCGCGCCGGTTGCGGCGGCCGAGCCAGAAGCTCCGCTGGCAGCGCCCGAAGCCGCTGAACCCGCAGCACCGGCCAAGCCCGCCAAGGCGAGCAAAGCCGCCAAGTAAGCAGGCTCGAATTGAACAGGCCCTGGGTTTGCGCCCAGGGCCTTTTTCATGCCTGTGGAAAACTAAAGCTCAGGTTGCTCCAGCGCCTCGACCAGCGCCTTGAAGAAGCGCGCCGCCTCGCCGCCGGTCACCACCCGATGATCGAAGGTCAGGGACAGCGGCAGCAGCGGATGCACCACCACCGCGCCGTTCAGGGCCACCGGTTCGTCGCGGATCACCCCGGCGGCGAGGATCGCCACTTGCGGCGGCACCACCACCGGGTTGGCGTAACGGCCGAACAGGGTGCCGAAGTTGGACAGGGTCAGGGTCGCGCCCATCATCTCCTGGGGCGGAATCGAGCGTGCCTGCACGTCGGCGCGCAGGCGCGTCACCCCGGCCTTGAGGTCCGCCGCGTCGCGCTGGCCGACATTGCGCAGCACCGGCACGAACAGGCCGTCGGGGGTGTCCACGGCAATGCCCAGGTCGAGGTGCTGGTGCTGCTTGATCGACAGGCTCTTGCCATCGAACGCGCTGTTGAGCACCGGTTCCACCGCGCAGGCCGCCGCCAGCGCCTTGGCCAGGCGGATCAGCGGATCCCGGGCCTGACCCCAGCGGTGCAGGTCGGCATCGCCGTAAATCGTCACCGGCACCACCTCGGCATGGGAGCGGGCCATATTCAGCGCCATGCTCCGGCGTACCCCGCGCAGCCGGTCGCCGCCGAACCGCTCGCGCGCCTGCTGCGCGGCGTTTTCCACATCGCCGCGGCTGATCAGCCCATCCTTGGCCGAACCGCTCAAGGCATTCACGTCCACGCCCAGTTGCCGGGCCAGTTGGCGCACCGCCGGCGTGGCGCGGACCGCCATATGCTCGCGGGTCGAGGGCGCGGCGCCGACAAAAAACCGGTCTTCCTGGCTGGCCCCGCCACCTTCGAGGCGCCCGACTACGGTGCCGGCATCCGCCTCGCCTTCGTAGCCGAGCAAGGGTTCGCCGACATGCAGGATGTCGCCCGGCGCGCCATAGGTTTTCGCCACCACGCCGTCATAGGGCGCGGGAATGTCCACCAGGGCCTTGGCGGTTTCCACCGACACCAGCAACTGATCGGCCTTGACCGTATCGCCGGCCCTGACGTGCCATTGGACAATCTCCGCTTCCTGCAGGCCTTCGCCCAGATCGGGCAGTTTGAAATATTTCATCGCAGCCTCCTCAGGCGAAGTTCAGGGTGCTGTCGCAGGCGTGAAGAATGTCTTCGACGCCGGGGATGTACAGCGACTCCAGGCGATACAACGGCGGTGGAATGTCCGGCGCGGTGACCCGCAGGATCGGCGCCTGCAACTCCAGCAACACCCGCTCGTAGAGGCTGGCGGCGATTTCCGCGCCGACGCCGCAGGTGCGGGGCGCCTCGTGCACGATCACGCAGCGCCCGGTCTTGCGCACCGAGGCTTCCAGGGTATCGAGGTCCAGCGGCTTGATGCAGGCGACGTCGATCACCTCCGCCGACACGCCCTGCTCGGCCAGCGCACTGGCGGCCTGCAAGGTCTCGACGATGCTCGCGCCCCAGCTGACCAGGGTGATGTCGCTGCCTTCGCGCAGGGTGAAGCAACTGTCCAGCGGCAGGCGCTTGCCGTCGTCCACCAGCGGTTGCGGGTTCATGCGGTAGAGGCGGGTCGGCTCGAGGAACAGCACCGGGTCGGGATCGTCGATGGCCGCCAGCAGCAGGCCATAGGCCCGCGCCGGCGAGGACGGCACCAGCACCCGCAGCCCCGGAATATGGGCGAACAAGGCTTCGGTGCTTTCACTGTGATGTTCCGGTGCGCGAATCCCCGCGCCCATGGGCGTGCGCAACACCATCGGGCAGGTGATGCGTCCGCGGGTGCGGTTGCGCATGCGGCTGGCATGGGACACCAGGTGCTCCATGGTCGCGTAGATAAAACCCATGAACTGGATTTCCACCACCGGCTTCAGGCCTTGGGCGGCCATGCCCACGACCAGTCCGCCAAGCATGGTTTCCGCCAGCGGCGAGTCGATCACCCGCTTGAAGCCAAAACTGTCGCGCAGCCCCAGGGTGGCGCGGAACACCCCACCGTTCACGCCGACGTCCTCACCCAGGACAATCACGTTCTCGTCCTCGGCCATGGCCCGGTGCAGCGCCAGGTTCACCGCTTCGAGCAGGCTGAATGTGCCGTTACTCATGGTCCGCACCTCCCGCGCGGCGAGCCAGCCGTTCGAGGAACACCTCGCGCTGCTCGGCCAGGGCCGCCGGCCACTGTGCGTAGACGTAGTCCAGTACCGACTCGGGGGCCTGGGTGCCCGCCGCCTCGAAGTTATCCACAGCACGTT
Source organism: Pseudomonas sp. LAMO17WK12:I10 (assembly GCF_900215185.1). Lineage (NCBI taxonomy): Bacteria > Pseudomonadati > Pseudomonadota > Gammaproteobacteria > Pseudomonadales > Pseudomonadaceae > Pseudomonas > Pseudomonas sp. LAMO17WK12:I10. The sequence continues at coordinate 65,281 of NZ_OBDX01000010.1, forward strand.
GCACCAGCGCCTGGCATTCCACCATCAGCGCCTGCTCGCGGTTTCCGTCCCAGACGCCCTGCCCGACCATGAAGCGTTGCAGGCGCTTGACCGGTTCTTCCAGCCAGGCCTGCTTGACCTCATCCGCGGCCCGATAGCGCGTGGCATCGTCGGCGGTGGTGTGGTCGCCCAGGCGATAGCTCAGGCATTCCAGCAGCACCGGTCCCTTGCCATGCCGGGCACGCTCCAGGGCCGCCTGCACCCGGTCGTACACCGCGAGCATGTCGTTGCCATCGACCTGCTCGCCGTGGAAGCCGGCGCCGATGGCCTTCTGTGCCAGGGTCGGCGCGCCGCACTGGATACGCCGTGGCACCGAGATCGCCCACTGGTTGTTGTTGACCACGAACACCACCGGCAACTGCCAGGTGCCCGCCACGTTGAGGGCTTCGAGGAAGTCGCCCTTGCTGGTGGCGCCGTCGCCACAGGTGGTCACCACCACCCGGTGCTCGCCACGGATCTTGAACGCACTGGCCACGCCGCAGGCATGCAGGGCCTGGGTGGCGATCGGCACGCAGATGGGGAAATCCTCGGCCGACGCCGGGTCGGCGAAATCGCTGCCGCGCTCGTCACCGCCCCAGTACAGCAGGATTTCCTCCATGCGCACCCCGCGCATCAGTTGCACGGCGGTGTCGCGGTAATAGGGCACCAGCACGTCTTCGGGCCGCATCAGGCTGCCGATGGCCACGCCAATGGCTTCCTGGCCGAGGGTCGGCGCATAGGTGCCGATGCGTCCGGTGCGTTGCAGGGCCACGGCCTTCTGGTCGAACAGGCGGGTCAGGACCATCTGCCGGTAGAGCCGGGTCAGCAGATTGAAGTCATCGGCCCAGGCCGGCAGGTCGCCGAGCAACTGGCCGTCCGGGGACAAATAGCGGGTATAGGGAAGTGCAACCTTGTGCGGCATCACATGGCTCCTGGCACGCCGGGTCAGCGTGCAGTTGTTGCGCCCCGTGCTTGTGGCGCGGAGCCTACAGGGCGAAATGCCGGGTAAGGCCTTCGCGCCTAGCGGTACAGCACGCGCTCCGCCAAGTCGTCGGCCACCCGCGCCGGGGAGCGCTTTTCAGCCTGGGCGTGAGCGAAGACTTCGGTGAGCCGCTGGCTGATCTTCGACAGGTGGGCGGTGATGGTCGCCAGGTCTTCACCGCGATGCTTGAGCGAAACGTAGATCAGCCCGCCGGCGTTGATCACGTAGTCCGGCGCGTAGAGGATGCCGCGGTTTTCCAGCTGGTCGGCGACCTGCAGGTTGGTCAGTTGGTTGTTGGCCGAGCCGGCGACCGCCGAGCAGCGCAGTTGCGCCACGCTGTGGCTGTTGAGCACGCCGCCCAGCCCGCAGGGCGCAAGGATGTCGCACGGGGTGCTGAGCAAGGCTTCGTTGGCGATCGGATGGGCGCCCAGTTGCTCCATGGCCAGTTGCACCTTGCCGGAATCGATATCGCTGACCAGCAGTTCGGCACCCGCGGCATGCAGCTGTTCGGCGAGGGCGAAGCCGACATTGCCCAGGCCCTGGATCGCCACCCGCAAGCCTTCGAGGTTGTCGCTGCCCAGGCGGGCCATGGCGGTGGCGCGGATGCCGGCGAACACTCCCATGGCGGCATGCGGCGCCGGGTCGCCGGAGGCGGTGGTGCTGGTGACGTGCTGAGTGGTTTGGGCGATGCAGTCCATGTCGGCGACCGAGGTGCCGCTGTCGATGGCGGTGATGTAGCGGCCATCGAGTTGCTCGACGCAGCGCCCGAAGGCTTCGAACAAGGCGGCGCGGCTTTCGACGTGTGGCGGACGGATGATTACCGCCTTGCCGCCGCCGTGGGGCAAGCCGGCCAGGGCGGCCTTGTAGCTCATGCCCTGGGCCAGGCGCACGGCATCGACCACGGCACTTTCGTCGTCGGGGTAGGCAAGGTAACGACAGCCTCCCAAGGCAGGCCCCAGGCGACTGCTATGAATGGCAATCACCGCCTTCAACCCGGTGGCCGGGTCAACGCTCAGGTGCAGCGATTCAAGGCGAGTGCTTTGCATGAGAGCGAACATCGTCAGGCTCCCGAATCACTTCTTGTAGTCGCCAGTATAGGCTTGTGCATGAAAATTGCTGGAGCGCGCGGGAATAAGCCCGGCGCCTTTCCGGGGCTTTAGGAAATAACCTGCTACGGCATGTGTGCGGCACTGGACGAACGCCCGCGACGGGGCTAAAACGAGGCATTCGCCGGAGATTTCGATGAACCCGCGTCAAGCTTTTTTCGCCTGCCTGCAACAGTCCCCGCCCGCACTTTTCGAGGCGGCGCTGTGGATCGCCGCCGAGCACGACAAAGAGGTGGCGCCCGAGCAGTTGCTGCAGGACTTCAAGGAGCTGCAACAGCGGGTCAGCACAGGCTTGCCGCTGCTGCCAGTCAGCGAACTGGGCCAGCCGCTGCTGCGGCGCATGAACGACCTGGGGTTCCAGCAGGACGAGTTCTTGCCGCTGCGCCCGCAGGCGGCGCTGCTGGACAAGGTGCTGCACACCCGGCGCGGGCAACCGCTGGCGCTGGGGCTGATCGCCCTGGAGCTGGCGCGGCGCCTGGAAATCCCCATGGTCGGGGTCAACTTCCCCGGGCACTTTCTATTGCGCGTGCCCGGTGCCGATCATCTGCTCGACCCTTGCGGCGGGCGCCGCCTGTACCCCAACGACTGCCGTGAGCTGCTGGAGCGCCAGTACGGGCCGAACATCAAGCTGGCCGCCGAGCACCTGGCCACGGCCAGCCCGCAGCAGATGCTCCAGCGCCTGTCGCGCAACCTGCGCCAGTTGCACCTGAGCCACGACGACCACCTCAATGCGCTGATCGATGCCGAGCGGGTCCTGGAACTGGGCAATGGCAGCGCCTCCGACTACCTGGCCCGCGCCAGCCTCTACCAGCACCTGGACTGCCCCAACGCCGAACGCTTCGACCTGGAGCACGCCCTGCTGCTCAGCGAAGACCCGATCCAGCGCCTGCGCCTGACCGAACGCCTGGGGCACTTGCCGCCCAATACCATCGTGCACTGATGGGGCGCTCTGCCTCCCATGCCACAATGCCCGGCGACAACCCTTCGTTTGCTTCAAGGATGAACAGCATGAACAGCGCCGAACGCTTTCTTCAGGACTTCCACCAACGTCGCCCCGGCACCACGCCGCCGGCTTTTTCCGGGCTGAGCCTGCCAGGGCGCGGTTCATCCTACGAGATGCTGGCAGCCACGCTCGCCGCCGCTCAGCCCCACGCACGGGTGCTGGACCTGGGCTGCGGCGACGGTTTCCTGCTGGATCTGCTGGCCAGGGAGTATCCCGATGCGCAGTTGACCGGCGTGGACATGAGCGCAACCGAACTGCAGGCGGCCCGCACCCGCCTCGCGAACCGCAGCGTGCTGCTCAATGAGCGGGCCCAGTGCCTGTCGATGGCCACCGGCAGCGTCGATGCCGTGGTCTCGCACCTGGCCCTGATGCTGATGAGCGATATCGAACAGGTGCTGGGGGAAATCCATCGGGTCCTGGCCAAGGGCGGGCAACTCTCGGCCATCGTCGGCCGGGCCTTTCTGTTGGGCGAGCCGGGCCAGCACTACCTGCAGGCCTTTCGCGCCGCCGCCCGACGCGACCAGCTCCGTCCCCTGCCCCTGGTGGATCCCCGTACTCAGTCACGGCGTGGATGGCGGGCGCTGTTGGACCACAGCTTCACCTCGCTGCACTTCGAGGAACTGGACCTTGAGTGGACGCCCACCTTCGAGGAGCTCTGGGATTCGTTGGCAGAAACCTACGACCTGGATCGCCTGACACCCGCCAATCGCGCCTTGATGAAGAGCGAACTGCGCACGGCCACACAACCCTTGCTGCGGGCGGACGGCACGCTGCTGACCGGCTGGGGGTTGCTGCTGATCCAGGCCACGGCGGCATGACAGCCCCGCCCGGGCTCTGGCAGGATGCTCGGCTCACACCAGGGAATGGGCACAGCATGCTGATCAGAAAAGCTCATGGCGACGACGCGCAACGCGTCTTCGTCATTCGCAACCAAGCCATCAACCACCAGTGCAGCGGCCATTACCCCGCCGCCGACCTGCAGGTCTGGACCGCCGGCAGCCTGGGGGACTACTTCATCGAAGTCCTGGAAAAGACCGGGCACGTAGCCGTCATCGACGGCCAGATCGCCGCCAGCGGCATGCTCGACCTGGAGTCGGGGCAGGTCGATGCGGTGTTTGTCGATCCGACGTACATGGGCCGCGGGATCGGCCGGCAGATGATGGACTACCTCGAACAGCTGGCACAGCAGGCCGGCCTGCCGCACCTGATCCTGGACTCGACCCTGAACGCCGCAGACTTCTATCGCCACTGTGGCTTCGTCGGCGAGCAGGTTGCCCAGTACCATTCGCCCCGGGGCCTGACCCTGGCCTGCGTGCCGATGATCAAGCATCTGGCACGCTGAGCCCGCGCTCGTTCAGGGTTTGAGCGGCGCCTGCAGTTCTGGGGCAGGCCCCGCGCCTGCCGAAGGCGCCTCGGACGGCGAACGCACCTGGATGATCAGCAGCGCCGCAATCACCGCCGGAATCGCGCAGAAGAAAAAGATCTGCTGCACCGGGATGTGCATCGCCAGCAGCAGGCTGCCGAACAGCGGGCCGAGGATCGAGCCGAAGCGGCCGACGCCCAGGGCCCAGCCGGTGCCAGTGGCGCGGACATGGGCCGGGTAGAAGTTGCTGGCGAAGGCGTTGAGGGTCAGTTGGCCGCCGATGATGCAGAAGCCGGCGGCGAAGACGAAGGCCACCAGGTAGCGCGGATTATCGTGGTTCAGGCCCAACAGCAGGGTGCACAGCGCCGCCCCGGCCAGCACCGCCGAGAGCAGCCGTACCTTGCGTTGCAGGCGGTCGGCGAACCAGGCCATGCAGATCGCCCCCAGGGTGCCGGCGAACAGGAACATCGAGGTCACCAGGTTCGCTTCGTTCAATCCCAGGCCACTTTCCAGCAGCAGCGACGGTAACCAACTGATCATGAAATACAGCAGGATCAGGCTGACGAAAAAAGTCGACCAGATCAGCAGCGTCGGGCGCGCATAACCGTGGCGGAACAACTCGATCACCGTGAGCTTGCTGCCCTGCCCGGCTTGGTTCTGCGCGGCCGAAGCGGCCGGTGGCTGCCAGTCCGGCAGCATGCGCGCGGTGACCCTGCGCAGGCGGGCATAAGGCGGCTGATCGCGCAGCAGGCGCGGCAACGATTCGGGGAGGAACCAGGCCAGGAAGGGAAACAGCAGCAACGGCGTGGCGCCGCCGGCGAGGAATACCGCCTGCCAGCCGAAGCGGTCGATGAAACCCGCGGCGACAAAACCGCCGGCCGCGCCGCCGAAAGAGAAACCGCAGGCGGCCAGGGTCACCATCAGGGTGCGCAGGCGGGGTGGCGAATATTCCGACATCAACGCCATGGCGCTGGGCATCGCCCCGCCCATGCCGATGCCACAGATAAAACGCGCGACCATCAGGCTGTTCAGCGAATCGGCGAACACCATCATCACCGTGAGGCTGGCGTAGATCAGCACGCAGGCCAGCAGAATCCGCCGAACGCCAAAGCGGTCCGCCAGCGGCGTCACCGCCAGCGAGCCCAGGGTCAGGCCCAGCAGGTTGGCACTGAACACCGGACCGAACGCGGCCTTTTCCAGGCCCCAATCCTGGGCCAGGGCCGGCACCACATAACCCAGCACCTGGGCGTCGTAGCCGTCGGTGACCAGCAACAGGGCCAGGAGCAGAAGAAGCAACCACTGATAACGCGACACCGGACGGGCGTCGAGGGCCGCCCGGAAGCTGGCAATCTGATTGTGCATCGCAAGGTACCTGCTGTTTTTTATGGTTATGGGAGCCGGCAGACCGTCATTGCTCTTGGGCGGCAAGGATCGGTCTTGTGTACGTCTTCAGGCGCGGGAGCAAACTGCTCCCGCGGACCTGTCCCCTGTAGCCGCTGCCGCAGGCTGCGATGGTCCGGACCACGCTGGTCGCGGGACCGCCAGCGCCCTCAGGAGCGGCGCCCGCAGCGCGGTCGTGCGCAGCCTCGCGTTGCTCGGCAGCGGCTACAGGAGTAAACCCGCGCAACACAGTCGATGTAGCCGCTGCCGCAGGCTGCGATCGCCTCGAAGAGGCGTGGATCTTCAGACCGCTGAAGGCCTTCGGCCTTATCGCAGCCTGCGGCAGCGGCTACACAGGTCAGGCAGGCGTATCGGGCTGGTTGGCCGGATGGGCTTTCTGGAAGGCTGGGTGTTCGGCGGCCAGGGCGGCGACCCGGCGAATCCGCGGGTAGGCGTCCAATGGCACCTTGAAGCGCTCGGCCGCGTACAGCTGGGGAATCAGGAAGGTGTCGGCCAGCCCCGGTTGCTCGCTAAAACAATACCCCTGCTCGCCGATCAACTGCTCGACCGCCGCCAGGCCATTGCTGATCCAGTGGCCGATCCACTCCAATACCCGGGCCTCGTCGTAGCCCCACTGGCGCAGCAGGTTCTGCGTGCTGGAGTTGTGCAGCGGATGGATATCGCAGCCGATCAGCAACGCCACCGCCCGTTCGTGGGCGCGGGCCGCCAGCTCCTTGGAGAGCAGCGGCACCTGTGGATAACGTTCTTCCAGGTATTCGACGATGGCCAGCGACTGGATCAGCAGCTCGCCGTCGTCGGTGCGCAAGGCCGGCACGCGGCCTTGCGGGTTGATTTGCAGGTATTGCGGCTGGCGGTTCGCACCGCCGCCGGCCGCCAGCAGGTTGACCGGCAGCGCCTGGTAATCCAGGCCCTTGAGCGCCAGCGCGATGCGCACCCGGTAGGAGGCGGTCGAACGGTAGTAGGTATAGAGCTCCATGACGCGCACCTCTTCTTAACGGGCAGGCAGGATTTTGCCGCGGCATTCGCCGAAACCGATGGACGCGAAACCCTCGCGACGGCAGCGGCCGCGCAGGATGATTTCATCACCGTCCTCAAGAAATCTACGCACTTCGCCGGACGCCAGTTCGATCGGTTTCTTACCGCCTTCGGTGATTTCCAACAGGCTGCCGAACTGGTTGCTTTGCGGGCCCGACAGGGTGCCCGAACCGAACAGGTCGCCGGCCTGCAACTGGCAGCCGTTGACGCTGTGGTGGGCGACCATCTGCGCCACGGTCCAGTACATATACTGGGTGTTGCTCAGGGTCAGGCGATGAGCCGGCAGGCCTTGCTCACGCATCGCTTCGGTGAGCAGCAGCACTTCCAGCTCGATGTCGAAACCGCCGGCGGCCTGGTCGCGCTTGTCCAGCAGGTACGGCAGCGGCTGCGGGTCGCCTTCGGGACGTGGCGTCTGGGCACGGCGGAACGGCTCCAGGGCTTCGGCCGTCACCACCCAGGGCGAGATGCTGGTGATGAAGCTTTTCGACAGGAACGGGCCCAGCGGCTGGTATTCCCAGGCCTGGATATCCCGCGCCGACCAGTCGTTGAGCAGGCAGAAGCCGGCGATGTGCTCGGCGGCGTCGCCAATGGCGATCGGCTCGCCCAGCTCATTGCCCTGGCCGATCCAGATGCCCAGCTCCAGTTCGTAGTCCAGCCGCGCGCATGGGCCGAAGGTCGGCTCGCTCTGGCCGGCGGGCAGGGTCTGGCCCTTGGGCCGGCGTACGTCGGCACCGGAGGTACGGATGGTGGAAGCGCGGCCGTGGTAACCGATCGGCACGTACTTGTAGTTCGGCAGCAACGGGTTGTCCGGGCGGAACAGCTTGCCGACGTTCTGCGCGTGCTCGATGCCGACATAAAAGTCGGTGTAGTCATTGATCCTTGCCGGTAGGTGCATCTGGCAATCGGCGGCCAGGGGCAGCAGTTTCGCCCCCTGGGCCTCGACCTTGCCACGCAGGCTGCTGCCTTCGCCGAGCAATTCCAGCAGGCGCTCGCGCAGGGCCACGCGGGCCGGACGGCCCAGTTCGAAAAAGGCATTCAACTGGCCGCCACGGGTGGCTTGCACCGCGGCCTTGGCCGGGCCCTCGAACAGCCCGGCGTCGAGCGCCGCTTCCAGGTCGAAGATGTGCTCGCCGATGGCCACGCCGCTGCGTGGCGCCGAACCCTTGTGGCTGAACACCCCCAGCGGCAGGTTCTGCAACGGGAAGTCGGCATGATCGTTGGCGGAGGCAACCCAGCTGCGGGTGATAGTTGGCTGATTCATGGGTTATTTCCGATTCGGGTTGAAGGTGGCGGGCAGCGAGGCCCAGCAAGCATCGTAGTCGTTCTGCAATTGCGGGCACTGCAGGGCGAACTGGCTCGGACGCAGCACCTGGCTGGTCTCGAACATGAAGGCCATGGTGTTGTCGATCTTGGCTGGTTGCAGCTCGGCGTTGATGGCCTTGGTGCAGCTTTCGCCATCCGGGCCGTGGGCGCTCATGCAGCTATGCAGCGAAGCACCGCCGGGCACGAAGCCTTCGGCCTTGGCATCGTAGGCGCCCTGGATCAGGCCCATGTATTCGTTCATCAGGTTGCGATGGAACCACGGCGGACGGAAGGTGTTCTCGGCCACCATCCAGCGCGGCGGAAAGATCACGAAGTCCAGGTTGGCCAGGCCGTGCACGCTGGTGGGCGAGGTCAGCACGGTGAAAATCGACGGGTCCGGGTGATCGAAGCTGACAGTGCCGAGGGTGTTGAAACGGCGCAGGTCATATTTGTACGGCACGTTGTTGCCGTGCCAGGCCACCACGTTCAGCGGCGAATGATCCAGCTCGCAGCCCCACAGCTCGCCGAGGAACTTCTGCACCAGGGTGGTCGGCTGCTTGAGGTCTTCGTAATGGGCGACCGGGGTCAGGAAGTCCCGCGGGTTGGCCAGGCCGTTGCTGCCGATCGGCCCCAGGTCAGGCAGGCGCAGGGGCGCGCCGTGGTTTTCGGCTATATAGCCGCGCGCCTGCGGGTCGAGCAGTTCGACGCGGAACTTCAGGCCGCGAGGCAATACCGCGATCTCCAGCGGTTCGACTTCCAGCACCCCAAGCTCGGTGGCGATGCGCAGGCGGCCCTGTTCGGGCACCAGCAGCAACTCGCCGTCGGCGTTGAAGAACACCCGCTCCATGGAGCGGTTGGCGCGGTAGGTGTAGATGCTGATCCCGGCGGGTTTCTGTGCTGCCGAGTTGGCGACCATGTTCACCAGGCCGTCGATGAAGTCGGTCGGCTCGCTGGGGATCTCCAGCGGGTTCCAGCGCAGCCGGTTGGGGGTGATCTCGCCCAGCGGCCCGCCCGCCAGCTGGCGATCCAGCTTGACGAAGGCCGGGTGGTTGGCCGATGGCTGGATACGGTACATCCAGGTGCGCCGCGCTTCGCTGCGGGCCATGGTGAAGGCCGTGCCGGTGAAGAGTTCGGTGTAGAGGCCGTAAGGGGCTTTTTGCGGGGAGTTCTGACCGACGGGCAAGGCGCCTGGCAGGGCCTCGCTGGAAAACTGGTTGCCGAAGCCCGACTGGTACGCAAGCCCGGACGCCGTGGAATCGAGGTTCATGGAGCCTCCTGGAAGTGGAGTTGGCAGCGGCCTGCGACTCCATGGGGAGAGCTCTCGGCACGCCAGTGTTATTTTTATCGTAATCCAATTACGGATAACGTAATTTGATTGGTATTGACCGTCAAGCTATAAAGACGCCCATTCGTCCCGGGATCACACCGCCTCCATGGAAAAGCCGCGCAGTACCAGCGACAGCAACGGTAAACAGAAAGTCCGCTCGGCCGAGGTCGGCACCGACATCCTCAAGGCCCTGGCCGAGCTGTCGCCGGCGACCTCGCTGTCGCGCCTGGCCGAACATGTGCAGATGCCGGCGAGCAAGGTCCACCGTTACCTGCAGGCGCTGATCGCCAGTGGTTTCGCCGAACAGAACACCGCCACCAACCACTATGGCCTGGGCCGCGAGGCCTTGCGGGTGGGCATGGCGGCGCTGGGCAGCATGGATGTACTGAAGGTCGCCGCCCTGCCCCTGGCCGAGCTGCGCGATGAATTGAACGAAACCTGCTTCCTCGCGGTATGGGGCAACCAGGGCGCGACCGTGGTGCATATCGAACCGGCCGTGCGCGCGGTGACGGTGGTGACCCAACTGGGTTCGGTGCTGCCCTTGCTCAGCTCGTCCACCGGGCTGGTGTTCGGCGCCTACCTGCCGAATCGCGAAACCGTCGATTTGCGCGAGCAAGAACTCAAGGCCCACGCGCCCCATGCGCTGGCGGACGAGCAGGCCTATGCCGCCCTGTGCGAGCAGATCCGCCAGCGCGGCCTGCACCATGTGCACGGCCTGCTGATGCCCGGCGTGGATGCCTTGTCGGCGCCGGTGTTCGACGCCACCGGCAAGGTCGCCGCCGTGCTGACGGTGGTCGGCCCGACCTCGCTGTTCCACGCCGACGAAAACGGCCCGGCGGCGCAACGCCTGCTGGCCGCGTCCCAGGCGGTGAGCTGGCGCATGGGGTACCAACCCTAGACGCGGATACACCAAGTCGTCAGGTTGGCGGCCGCTGCGCGCCCGATCGCAGGCTGCGCCAGCGGCTACACAACCCTGTAGCCGCTACCGAAGGCTGCGATCGGCGGCATAGCCGTCGTAAAAAGACCCACGCCATTTGATGAAACACCGCGTCTCCTGGGGTTGGCGGCCGCTGCGCGCCCGATCGCAGGCTGCGCCAGCGGCTACACAACCCTGTAGCCGCTGCCGAAGGCTGCGATCGGCGGCGTAGCCGTCGTCAAAGCGGGCCACGCGGTTTGGCGGGAGGCCGCGTTGTCAGGTTGGTGGCCCTGATAGCTGTCCGACCACTACATCAATCCCAACGCCTTGGCCTTGGCCACGGCCTGGGTGCGGCGCTCCACCCCGAGCTTGCTGTGAATGCGCCGCGCATGGGTCTTCACCGTGTGCAGGGAAATGAACAATTGCTCGGCGATCTGCTGGTTGGAGCTGCCCAGGGCGATCAGTTGCAGCACCTCCAGCTCCCGCTGGCTCAGCGGGCTCTCCCCTGCCGCCGGCAGCGGCATGGGCGCTTCGGGTTCGGCCACCGGCTGGACGTCAAACATCCGCGGCTGACGCAGACGCAATTCATGCAGCGCCTGCTGCAGGTTGCACCGCGCCCCAAGCTCCAATCCCTCCTGCAAGGCACGGGCGGACAACGCCCGATCCCCCAGCACAAAGGCGACCTCGGCCAGGGCCAGGTGCAACTCGGTCTGCAGGCACAGCATGCCCCGTTGCCGGGCCTGTTCGAGCAGGCGCTGCAAGCTTGCCATCGGTGCCTCGGCGCGCTGCAGGTACACCTCGGCCAGCACCAACAGGTACTCGATACGCGGAATCAGTTCGAGGGTGGCCGGTGGCGCCTGGCGCGCCTGGGGCCCGCGGTAGTGACGCAGCACCCGGCTCAAGGCCTCCCGGGCCAGTTCCGGCCGCCCCTGTTGCAACCAGAACACGCTGCTGACCTGCAGCAGCACGGCGCGGTACACCGTGTCCGGGATCTGCCGTTGCTGCATCAGCCGCTCGGCATCGCGCAGGCGTACAAACGCGTGGGCATAGTCGCCCTGGTTGGCGGCCAGGAACGCCTGGCCGAGAAACCCGTACAACGCGCGTTTGTCATGGCTGAGCAGACAACGTTCGAGCCCAATCTGGAAATGCCCGGCGGCCTGTTCCGCCTGCCCCTGGCGCAAGGCCAGGCGCCCTTGGCACAAGGCGATACGACCGAGCAGCGGGCCGGCCCGATAAGCCTGGCGACTCAACAATTGCTGCACATCGTCCAGCAGGCTCTGCGCCCTGTGGGGCGCCCCACGCTGCTCCAGCAGTTGGGCATGGTCCAGTTCCAGCAGCGCTTCGAACAGCAAGGAATCCTGGGCCCTGGCCAGGCACAGCGCCTCGCGGTTGAGCATTTGCGCCACGTCCAGTTCGCCCCGGAGCAAGGCCTGCTGGGTCAGGCCCGAAAGGCACAGCAGGCGGGTCGGCCAGGCATGGGCCGGCAGTTCGCTCAGCGCCTCGAGAAAATGCATTCGCGCCGGTTCCATCAACCCTTGCAGATGCAGCAGCCAGCCCTGCTGCGCCTGCCAGCGCGCCACCAGTTGCCGCTGCCCGGAGGCCGTCGGCTGCGGCGTAAAACGCGCCATCTGCGCCACGCAGTGTTGCGCCTGGTCGAAACGCCCGGCGAACAGCAAGGCCGCCGTCAACAGCCCGACCAACTGCGGGCTGCCGAGCAGCAGTTCCTCGCCCTGCTGCTCATGCAGGCGCAACAGCAACACCACGTTCTGCTGCTCGAACAGGTGCTCGAAACTGAAGTGCTGCAACAGGCTGACCGCCACTTCGTATTCCTGCGCCAGCAACGCCTGCTCGAACGCCGCCTGCCAGTCCTCCTGCGCGGCGAACCACTGGCAGGCGCGACGATGCCAGGAGCGTCCCGCCGGCCAGGGCTCGTCGCGCATCAGCCGGGCCAGGGGCGCGAACACTTGCAGCCACTCCGGCGCAGCCTCCCAGGGTTCGATGAAGCAGCCCAGTTCCTGCAATGTCCGCAGGTACCGGGCGCCCTCCCCGGCGCCGAACAGGTGCTCGCACAACGCGGCATTGAAGCGCGGCAGGTGCGCCAGCACATGCCAGACCTCGGACAGCTCCGCCGGCAACACGCTGAACAGTTCGTGCTCCAGGTATTCCAGCAGAGTATTGGGCCGCCCTTGCCGGCACGGCGTGGCCACCAGCTCGCTGCCTTCGAGCAGGGCGATGCGCACCCCGGCGCACCAGCCGGCACTGCACTGGAAAATCCGGCTGGCGGTGTGGATCGACAAAGGCTTCGGCAATTGTTGCAGCAGTCGCTCGATGTCCTCCTGGGTGAACGCCAGCTCGGGCCCCGTGCATTCGTAGAGCTGGTCGTCGAGCAGCAGCCGCGGCCAGTTGCATTGCGGCCGGCGGCGCCCGCCCAGCCACCAGGTCAGCGCCGGGTTGCTGATCGCCAGCAGGCGGTCGAGCAGCAGGTCCAGCGGCGGCGCGGCGACCCGGCAGTAATCGTCAAGGAACAGCCAGGTCGGGGTCTGCACCTGCGCCAGATGGTCCAGCACGGCGGCCTCGTCCGATGCGGCCAGGCCCAACGCCCGCGCCAGCTCGCCGCACAATTGCAGCGGTGTCTGCGCCGCCCCGGCCTGGGGCAACCAGCACACCCGGCACCCGGCCGGCGCCTGCAACAGGCATTCGGCGAGCAGGGCCGTCTTGCCGCTGCCGGCCGGCGCACAAAGCAGTTTCACCCGGGCGGGCGATGCCAGGAGCGGGGCACTCAGACGGCTGCGGGACAGGTGATGGGACGACAAACGGGGCAGGAATCCAGGACAAGGGGTCATGGCGGTCATGGCGGCGTGCCTTTTTATAGTTTTAGCCTGCGTGCCCCCACCCTAGCCTTGTCGCCGGTGCTTGTTGAGAAGTATTCAGCACGCTGATCCGCGCCCATAAAAAAGGCGACCGATTGGTCGCCTTTTGCCATCGTTTGTATCCCGGGCCTTACCGGACGCCGGTTGCGCGCAGGGCGGCCGGGGTGTAGTCGGCGGCCTTGGCGGCGAAACCGAACTCGAAGCTGTGCTTCTCTTCGTTCTTCATCCCCAGGGCGAGGTAGCGCCCGGCGATGATGTCGTACAGCGCTTCGAGGGTGTAGGCCGGCACCTGGGCGTTGTAATAGAACTGCGCATGCCCTTCGGCCACCCGCCACAGCTGGCCGCGCCCGTCGTAGTGGTCCACCAGCGCCACCTGCCAGCTGTCCTCGTCGATGTACATGTGGCGCTTGGCGTAGATATGCCGCTCGCTCGGCTTGAGCGTGCCGACCACTTCCCAGACCCGGTGCAGCTCGTAGCGGGTCAGGTCCTGGTTGATATGCCCGGCCTTGACGATGTCGTCGTACTTGAGGCTCGGCGAATCCAGCTTGTAGCTGTTGTAGGGGATGTACATCTCCTTCTTGCCCACCAGCTTCCAGTCGTAGCGGTCCGGCGCGCCGGAGAACATGTCGAAGTTGTCCGAGGTGCGCAGGCCGTCGGCGGCGGTGCCCGGCCCGTCGTAGGCCACTTGCGGGGCGCGACGCACACGGCGCTGGCCGGCGTTGTAGATCCACGCCAGGCGCGGTTCCTTCACCTGGTCGAGGGTTTCATGCACCAGCAGCACGTTACCGGCCTGGCGCGCTGGAGCGGTCACCGCCTGCTTGAAGAAGGTCAGCACGTTGGCGCCTTTCTCCGGGTCCAGGTCGGGGATTTGCTGCGGCACCGCCACCTCTTCCTCGAAGCGGATCGGCGTGTAGCTGCCGTTGGTCTGCGGCGTGGCCTGGGTGATGATCCGGCGCAGGTTGCCGCCGTGATAACGGGTGACGTGGTTCCACAGCACTTCCACGCCGGTCTTCGGAATCGGGAAGGCGTAGTAGCGGTTGCCGGTGAAATTGGCCAGGCCGTTGCCTTCGTTGATCGAAGTGACATTCAGCGCGCTGCGCTTGGCCGACTCGTAGATGTCCGCCGGCAGGCCGACCGTGCGGTGGGTCGGGTAGACCGGGATCTTGTAGGTTTGCGGGTAGCGCTTGAACATCGCCACCTGGCCGTCGGACAGCTTGTCCTTGTACTTGTCGACCGTGGCCGCGGTGATAGTGAACAGCGGCTTCTCGCTGGCGAACGGGTCGGCGAGGAAGCCCTTGGCATCCACCGCCCCGGCGTTCTTGCCGATACCGCCGGTCCAGGCCGGGATCGAGCCGTCGGCATTGCCAGCCTTTTCCGCGCCGAGCGGGGTCAGGCTGGTGCCGAGCTTGTCCGCTTCCTGCGGGGTGACCGCCGCCATCACGTTGACCGCCAACAGGGTCAAGGCCAGGGCACCGCATTGCAAAATCGTCTTGCGCATAAAGTTGTCCTTCTTCAGGGCCGGATCAGAAGTTCACGCCGAAGCTCAACGCGAGGAAGTCGCGGTCTTTGAGGGTGTTGTAGTCACCGCCGAAAAAGTCGGTGTAACTGAGGCTGGCGGTGTAGGTGTTGCGGTAGTCGGCATCGACCCCGAGGCTCACCGCCTTGGCGCCTTCGTTGAACAGGCCGTTGGGCCCGTAGCCGTTGACGTCGTGGGACCAGGACAGGTTGGGCTTGAGGTTGATCCCGGCGATCAGGTTGTTGTAGTCGAGGATCGCCCGGGCGCGATAACCCCAGGACGTGGCCGTGACGAAACCGTCGGTATCGCCGCCGAAACCGTACTGGCCGTAGACCGAATCGCGGCCGTAGCGCAGCTGGCTTTTCGACTCCAGGCCACCGACATGCACGATCGCCGCCTCGCCCACCAGGGTCAGGCGGTCGGCGCCCAGCACCTGATCGAAGAACTGGGTCAGGGTGCTCTGGACCTGGGTGATTTCCTTGCGCCGGTAACCGGTGTTGTCGGCACCCGCCGAGGTCCGCACCGGCGACGCCAGGCCGCCGGCGATGGGGTTGACCAAGGCCAGGGTCAGGTCGTTGGTGTTGATCTGCACCGGGGCGTTGGGCCGGTAGCTGATCTCGCCGGTCCAGGCGGTGCCGGTGGGCAGCGTGGTGGAGAAGCTGGCGCCGTACAGGCGGATGTCTTCCGGATATTCGAGGTAGTACTGGCCGCGACCGAGCATCACGCTCTGGGCCAGGGCCGAACCGGTGCCCGGGGCGATGCGGTTGGCGGTGCTGACGATCCCCGGAATGCTCGCCAGGGTGCTGCCCGGGGCCGTGATGGTGCCAACCGTCGGGGTGCGCGCATGGTAGTTCATGAAGTACAGGCCGTACTCGGTGTCGTCGCCCAGCCAGCGCAAGGCGGTGCCCCACTGCCCGGAGTCGCGGGCATCGCGGTCGCCGGCGCGGCCGATCACCACGCCTTCGGGGGCCACGGTGAAGCCCTGGCCGAACGCCGCGGCAATCGGTTGCAGCGGGCGGATCGCCGGGCTGCCGACGGTGTAGCCCGTGGTGCAGCCGTCCGCCACCACGTCGTTGCCGAAGAAGGTGCCGCAGTTGTCGACCACGGTCTGGTCCCACTCCAGCTGATAAAAGCCTTCCACGGTCAGCTGGTCGGTCAGGCCCTGGGAAGCGAACAGCATGTTCACCGGGATCAGGCCTTCCTTGATCTCGGCACCCGGACGGCGAAACGCCGAGACATCGATCGGGTTGATGCTGTTGATCGAGTTGCCGATGAAGGTGCTTTCGCCCCAGCTGACCACCTGCTTGCCGGCGCGCACGGTGCCCGGCAGGTCGGCGATGGAGTAGTTGTGATAGATGAAGGCATCGAGGATCTGCCCACCGGACGACTTGGCGCCCTCCTTGCGGTTGTGGTCGCTGATGGGCTTGAACTCGCGGTCTTCGTCCTTGAGTTCGAAGTCGTACCAGTACTTGCCGCGGACGAAGACGCCGGTGTCGCCGTACTTCAGTTCAAGGTCATGGATGCCCTTGAAGATCTTCGAAAAGGTCTCGCCCTTCTTGAAATTCAGACGCCCGTCGTCGCCGGTGGAAGACTGCCCGCGACCGCCGTTGGACACACCCACCAGGTCCTTGTCGGCATCGCGCATGCCCCAGCTGGCGCCGATGGACAGCGAAGAATCGAACTGCCCCTCGATCTCCCCGATGTTGAATGAAACGGCCTGCGCCTGGGCGCAGCCCCCCAAGGCCACCGCGACGGCCAGCGCCCGCGGTGTGAAGATGGCGCGCATTGTTGTTTTTGTCATGCGTCTTCCCCGGTGAGTGACAGAAGGCCTCACCCTACTGCCGGCGCACAGGAGCGATAAGCGCACCAAGGAGGTATTCGCGCTGTCGCTCGAAAGGATGAATGCCCCCTCCAGCCGGGCCTTTGCGCGATGCATCGACGGGCTGGATGGACGGGTATCAGGTGGATGGATTGCGCCCTTGCGGGGCATGCCCGGGCGACGTGCACCACTGTTGCCCAGGCTGTAACAGTCCTTGTCCACAATCGCTATTTTTCATTGAGCAGCCAGCCCTTATTCTGGCCTCGCTCTCACGGTAAACAGCCACGCAGAGTCGCCCAGAGGTGTGATCACGCCACCTTGGGGGTAAGAGGATTCAGAAGGTTTGAAGCAACGATATTCAGATCTTCACCGGGTGTTCACTGACGTTGATTTGTTGCTCCTTGATCTAACGTCTTCCTTCGGCCGCTGCCTTGCAGCGGCCTTTTTTATGCCCGGTAGAAAGCCAGGTCGATGCTCAAGGTGTCTGCTCGCCGTGACAATGGAAACGCTGCAACAGGCGATGGGCTAACGGCGCCAGGATCAGGCCGAAGGCAGTGATGAAGGCATAAGGCAAACAGCCGCGCAGGCCGCGGCTGTTCGGGTTGGCGGGCGCTGCTTCAGATCGCGTATTTCTGCAGGTTCTGCATCATCTCTTTCAAGGCTTCGATGTTGTCCTTGGGGTGCGCCGCGCCTTCGAAGTCGCAGATCTGCTGCCAGTGGGCGGCGACATCTTCCGGGGAGAAGCCTTCGCGCGGATCGAAGCCCAGGCCCAGGCTGCGCTCCCAGCGCACCTTGCCCATCCAGCCGCCGCCGACCTCGAACAGGCCCGATGTCTCCTGGCAGTTCTCGCTGCCCAGGTACACCACCAGCGGGCTGATCAGCTCCGGCTTGAGTTGCTCGAACACCTGGGGCGGGATCAGCCCTTCGGTCATCCGCGTGCCGCCGGTTGGCGCGATGGCGTTGACCAGGATGTTGTTCTTGCGGCCTTCGATGGCCAGGGTGCGGGTCAGGCCGTAGAGGCCGAGCTTGGCCATGCCGTAGTTGGACTGGCCGAAATTGCCGTAGATGCCGGAGGTGGACGCGGTGAAGATCACCCGGCCATAACCCTGATCGCGCATGTGCGGCCAGGCGGCGCGGGTCACCTTGTAGGCGCCCTCGACGTGGACGCGGTACACCAGGTCCCAATCGGCGTCTTCCATCTTGTGGAAGGTCTTGTCGCGCAGGATGCCGGCGTTGTTCACCAGCACATCCACCCGGCCGAAGGCATCCAGGGCGTTCTGTACGATCTTGTCGCCGTCGGTGACCGAATCGTGGTTGGCTTCGGCGATGCCGCCGGCTTCGCGAATCTGCGCCACCACCCGGTCGGCCGCCGAAGCATTGGCGCCCTCGCCCTGGGTCGAACCGCCCAGGTCGTTGACCAGGACCTTCGCCCCGTGCCGGGCGAACAGCAATGCATGAGCCTGCCCCAGACCGCCGCCGGCACCGGTGACGATCACGACTTTATTCTCGAAGCGCACAGACTCACTCATACCGAACTCCCACAGGCCAGATGGACAACAGACGGACAATGGCTTCGAGTGTCAGGTACGCGGCTGGCGGTCACAATAAACACGGCTGGAGCTGAATGGTGCGCAATAAGGCAGGGGGATGATCGAGGGGTAACGACGGCGTGGGGCGCATCGACGCCTGGCGTGCACAGGCCAAGGTCGCAGCATCGCGATAGCTGCGGACAGCGGGTGTCTCAGGAGCAGGCCAGTTTTCGCGGTGGAAACTCCAGGCTGTCGCGGAAAGCCAGATAGTGCTTGAGCACCTGGCCCGGGGCCTCAATCTGCGGGTAGTGACCGATCCCGGCCAGCAGCACGGTATCCGGTGCAGGGATCAGCTGGCAGTAACGCTCGACCATGTGCGCCCCGGAAATCGGGTCCACCGCGCCGTCGATCACCCGTAGCGGCACCTCGCCGCGCTGCATCGCACTCACCCAGCGGTCGCGCTGCACCCGGCGCTCAGGAATGTAGCCGATCAACTTGTGCAGGATCCGCGGGCCGTTATTGGCCTCCACCAGGCTCCAGAAGTCATCCAGCACGCTTTCGCTGGGCCGGGTCTGCGGGCCGAAAATCTGGCTGAAACTCTTGGCCAGGCCCTCACGGCTGAAGACGCGACCGAGCATCCAGCCCAGCGGGCTGAGCAGCAGCTTCTGCGTCAGCACCGGGCGATGGGTTTCCGGGAACAGGCCGCCATTGAGGAACACACAGCTGGCCATGTTGCAACGCTCTTCGTAGTGCCGGGCGAGCATTTCCTGGGCGACGCTGTCGCCATAGTCGTGGGCCAGCAGATGCACTGGGCCATCGACCCCCAGATGCTCGAGCAAGGCCTGCTGCAGGTCCGCCTGTTCCAGCAGGCTGTACTCATGGTCCCGCGGCTTGGCCGAATCGCCAAACCCCAGCATGTCGCAGGCGATCAGCCGATAGCGCTGCGCCAAGGGCTGCCACAGGTAATGCCAGTCCCAGGCGGCGGTGGGAAAACCATGGATCAGCAGCAGTGGCTCGCCCTGCCCCGCGGTCCAGTAGCGAATGGCATGGCCGCGAAACGCGAAGCTATGTCCGCGCTTGCGCCACACGCACAGAGGAATCTCGGCCATAGGCATCAGAGTTTATAACCCGCGTCTTGTTTATCGAGTTTGCGCAGCAGTGCCGGCCACGCCAGCGCGCCGCCCATGCCTTGAGCGCTTTTGGTGACCCCGGCGATCATCGCCTTGGCCCCGGCCAGAATCTGCGGCTCGATGGCGATCAGTTGCGCCGCACCGTTCTGCGCCAGCACCTGGATCTCGCAGGCGCGCTGGAAGGTGAACATCATCAGGAAGGTATCGGCGATGGTGCCGCCACAGGTCAGCAGGCCGTGGTTGTGCAGCATCAGGAAATTGCTGTCGCCCAGGTCGGCCTGCAGCCGGGCCTTTTCCTCGTGGTTCAGGGCCACGCCCTCATAGGCGTGATAGGCCAGGCTCGACAGCACGAACAGCGACTGCTGGCTGATGGGCAACACTCCCTGCTGCTGCGCGGACACCGCGACCCCGGCCGCGGTGTGGGTGTGCAGCACGCAGGCCACGTCGTGCCGCACTTCGTGCACGGCGCTGTGGATGGTGTAGCCGGCAGGGTTGATCTCGTAGGGGCTGTCCATCAGCTTGTTGCCGGCCTGGTCGACCTTCACCAGGCTGGAGGCGGTGATCTCATGGAACATCAGGCCGAACGGGTTGATCAGGAAATCTTCGGTGCCAGGGACCTTGGCGGAGATGTGGGTGAAGATCAGATCGTCCCAGCCATGCATCGCCACCAGGCGGTAGCAGGCGGCCAGGTCGACGCGGGTCTGCCATTCGGCGGCGCTGACCTGGTCTTTCACACTCGATGTCGATTGAACGGAGGATAGGCTCACGGCAAGGACCTCAGTGACGGCAGTTTTTTATTATTTTTTGGACGTGGGGATCAGTCTAGTCAGCCCCTCGGGTTCAGGTAGTTGCCTTGGCAGCCAGCTTACTGACCGAGCGGGTCAGTGGTCATTTTAGTTGCAATCGGCACAGGTCAAACGTCAAAGCAACGACGCCAATAAAGGGGCGGCGAACAGGTTCAGCAGGCCCGTGAGAACCATCACCAACCCAGCCACCGAGCCCTCTTCGCCACCGACTTCATGAGCGCGGCTGACCCCGGCGCCGTGGGCGCCGACTCCGAACAAAGCACCGCGAGCCAGGGCGCTGCGCAGCGGCAGCCACTTGAGCAGGACACCGCCGAGCATGGCGCCGAACACCCCGGTGAACATCACGAACACCGCCGTCAGTTCGGGCACGCCGCCCAGGTCATGGGCCAGCGGCATGGCGAAGGGCGTGGTGATCGAACGCGGCACCAGCGACATAGTCACCGAGCTGTCCAGGGCCAGCACCCGCGCCAGTCCGAAGGAGCTGGCGATAGACGCCGCGCTGCCCGCCAGCATGCCCAGGAGCAACGCCGACCAATGCCGCACCAACAGCTGCCGCTGCTGCCAGATCGGCACTGCGAAAGCCACGGTGACCGGCCCCAGCACCAGCATCAGCCAATGGGTATTGGCGGCGTATTCGGCATAGGCGGTGTGCAGCGGCACAGCGATCGCCAGCAACAGGGCCGGCACCAGGATCAGCGGCGACAGCAGGTAGCGCCCGGTGCGCCGGTAGATCCAGCGGCTGAACAGATAGGCCGCGAGCGTCAGCAACAGCCAGAACACCGGCATGGGCTCAAGCGTCATGGCGCATTCTCCAGCGGCACACCCACTCCACCGTGAACGCGGTGACCAGCATCACCATCAGCGTACTGACGCCAATCACCAGCAGGATCCGCCAGCCGTCCTGGCGCAGCAGGCCGCCGTAGTCCAGCAGGCTCATCAGGGCCGGAATGAAGAACAGCAGCATCTCGGCCATCAGCAGGCCCGCGCCCATCTGCAACGCCGCCGGCTTGACCCAGCCCAGGGCGAACGCCAACAGCAGCAAGGCCAGGCCGATCACCCCACCAGGAATCGGCCACGCCAGCCACCCGGCCAACTGGCAGCCGAACAGATAAATAGCCAGCAACACCGCCAGTTCGGATAACAGGCGACCCAGGTGTTTCAAGGTGGAAGCGTTCATGGAATTCGGTCCTCGCAGGCCTGCATTTTAGGCAAGCGCCTGCCATCACCGAAGCGAATTGTTAGACTGGAAGCCATTCCAAAATGGAATCAAGAGCACGGACTCAACCCCATGGACTTCAAACAGCTGCGCAGCTTTGTCGAAGTGATTCACCAGGGCGGCTTCACCCAGGCCGCCAAGACCCTGCACATCAGCCAGTCGGCGGTGAGCAAGCAGATCGCCCAGTTGGAACAGAGCCTGGGCACGCCGCTACTGGATCGCCAGGGCTCGCATATTCATCTCACCGCCGCCGGCAGCGTGGTGCTGCAACGCGCCGAAGGCATGCTGCGCCTGCGCAACGAGTTGCTCAGCGAGCTGGACGACCTGAGCCTGTTGGCTCGTGGGGAATTGCGCCTGGGCCTGCCCCTGCTGGGCAGCGACGCACTGTTCGCCGGCCTGTTCGCCGAGTACCGCCGGCGCTACCCGAACATCAGCGTGCAGTTGCTTGAAGGCGGCAGCCTGAATATCGAGCAGGCGGTGCTCAACGGCGAACTGGAGATCGGCGGCAGCCTGACACCCAAGGATCCGACCTTCGCCTATCAGCCTTTCTGCGACGAACCGCTGGATGCCTTGCTACCGGCCGACCATCCACTGGCGATCAAGGCCCAGGTGCGCCTGGAGGAACTGGCGGACACGCCGTTCCTGCTTTATCAACGCAGCTTTGTGCTCAACGACCGGCTGTTGCAGGCCTGTCAGCAGGTGGGGTTCACCCCGAAGGAAGGTGGGCGCAGCGGCCAGGCGGACTTTCTCGCCGCCCTGGTAGCCGCCGGGCAAGGCGTGGTGCTGTTGCCCAGCGTGGTGGCGCGCGGCCTGGTGCGGCCTGGCGTGGTACGCCTGACGCTGCAAGCGCCCGACTACCTGCGCTGGGACATCGCCTTCATCTGGCGCCAGGGCGCCTATCTGTCCAAGGCCGCACAAGCCTGGCTGGCGCTTTTGCGCGAGCGTCCGGTCAGCCGCGCAAAGCGCTGATCAAGTCGGCCAGCCAAGGCTCGGCGTCGGTTTCCGGGGTCACGCTTTCGCTGGCGTCCAGGCGCAGCATTGCCAGCACTTCACGCACGCCCAGCTCGGCGAACAGTTCGCGCATCTGCTCGCCACCGCCACAGAAGGTGTCGCCATAGCTCGAATCACCCAGGCCGATCACCGCGCCGGGCAAACCGCGCCAGGCCGCCGGCAGTTGGTCGCGAATGGCCAAATACAGCGGCAGCAGGTTGTCCGGCAACTCGCCCATGCCGGTGGTCGAGGTCACGGCCAGGAACGCCTCGGGGCCAAACGCCTGGACATCCGCCAGGGTCGCGCGCGGGTTGTGCCAGGCTTCGAAACCTGCGGCATTGAGGAGCTTGGCGGCGTGCCGGGCGACTTCTTCAGCCGTGCCGTACACCGAGCCGGAAAGGATGGCGACTTTCATCAATCTGATCCTGAAGCTGAGTAAAAGACTGGGATATTAACAGTTGCACGAAAAAATCCAGCCTTGTAGCGCGATTTACCCATCATGGCCAGTGGACAGCTTCGCGCCATGTCTTAGAATTGCCGCCACCTGCCGATCGACTGCGGAAAGCCTCCGATGATCAACGCCCATCTGCTGCAACTGGTGATCAACGCCTCCAACGACGGGATTGTCGTGGCCGAACAGGAAGGCGAAGACAACATCATCATCTACGTCAACCCGGCGTTCGAACGGCTCACCGGCTACAGCGCCGACGAGGTGCTGTATCAGGATTGCCGCTTTCTCCAGTCGGGCGACCGTGACCAGCCGGGAATCCCGCTGATTCGCCAGGCCTTGGATAGCGGCCAGCCCTGCCGCCAGGTGCTGCGCAACTACCGCAAGGACGGCAGTCACTTCTGGAACGAACTGTCGATCACCCCGGTGTTCAACGAAAGCGACCAGTTGACCTATTTTGTCGGGGTGCAGAAAGATGTGACGGTCCAGGTCAAGGCCCAGCAACGGCTGGCGCAGGTGGAAAAGGAGCTGGCCGAAACCCGCGCGGAACTCGCCGTTTTCCAGGCGACGAGCGGCGCTAACAAGATGCCGAATTAGTTGTCAGTACGCTTAATCACCAATGATTTTGTCACCTTCCCCTTCGAGCAACATCATGCGCCGTGACGCTCTCCTCACCCAGGATGAACTGGACTTCATTCAGACCATGCAGCACAACCCGCAACTCAACATGCGGGATGCGAACTCGAGCCTGCTGGTGAATGGAGGCTCACAGATCCGCGACCTGCTCACCCGCCTGGCGGCCAATGAGCAAGTGACCATTCAGGCGCACTTTGAAAACCAGCAGATGAGCTTTCCCCTGCACCTGGTGGAAGACGAGTTCCACGCGCTGCATCTGCGCCTGGGCGTGCCGAGCATCTTCGAGGACGGGCCGAGGGTCCGCCCCTGGCGCCTGACGCTGGCGGAGCCGGTGGCCTTGGAAAACGCCAAGGGGCAGCCCACTGCGCTGTGGGTGCATGAGGTGTCGTTCAACAGCGTGTTGCTGGAAATCCGCAACCGGGCCAAAGCGCCAAAACAGTTCGCCCAGTGGTTCAGCCCGTCGGGCTACGAGCGCATCGCCCTGCGCGGCCGCCTCGAACGCCAGACCGACGCCGGCTTCTATGCCTATCGGTTGAACCAGAGCGACACGGATGAAACCGAGCGCCTGCGCCAGTTCATCCTGCAACAGCACCGCCTGGCACACCCCAACCTGCACATCTGAAATCGCAGCTTTTGGCTGCCTGGGTATCAGCTCAGGTATCGAGCGTACCGCTGAGAAACTGCCGCAGGCGCTGCATCATCAAACGCCCGTCACTCCCCAGGCAGCCCACCGGCGAAGCGCTCAGGCTGTCCTGGGCCAGCTCGGCGACATCTCCCGCCAGCATCAGCGGACACTCCAGGGTCAGCGCCAGGCGGTTCAAGCGTCGAGGCAGCTCCGGCGCCGGCGCGTGATTGGAAAACAGCACCAGCGCCTGGGGCTTGATCTTCTCGCAGACCAGGGTCAGCTCGTCGAACGGCTGCCCCAGCGCCAGCACCCGGACTTCCAACTCGGCACTGCCCAGCATCAGCGCCGCCACCAGCAATTCCAGTTCCCGGCATTGCCCGGCAAGCGCCGCCAGCAGCACCGGGCGCAGCGCTTGGCCGCGCTGCAACAGCAGGCGCTGGGAGACCCGCGAACGCAGGAAGTGATCGAAGAACAGCCATTCGCTGGTGTGGCCGTAAGGTTCCTGGTACTGCGCCAGCTGCCGCCAGAACGGCATGAGGATGTCCTGGAACACCACCGACAATGAATAGCTGGAGAAGATCTGGCCGTACAGCCGCTCCAGGTGCGGCTCGTCGAAGCCGCCGACCGCCCGCTTGAGTTGCCCCTGCCACTGCAGGTAATCGCCCGATGCGCTGTCGCCCGGCATGGCCTGCGGCGCCTCGCGGGCGGCCCGGGTCTTGGCGAGGATCTTGCCGACCTTGCTGACCGCGACACCTCGATCGATCCAGCCGAGGATCTCGCGGACCGTCTCGACATCGTGCATCGAATACAAACGGTGCCCACTCTCGGTGCGCGTCGGCTGGATCAATCCATAACGACGCTCCCAGGCCCGCAGGGTCACCGGGTTGATCCCCGTGAGCCGTGAAACTTCCCGGATTGGAAACAGATCGTCCTGCGAGGGTTGGTCGAGGGGCTGTGTCGGGCGGGAAAGTTCAGTAATAACGGGCATCTGGGCAGAAAACACCGATGGATAAAGTGACGGCCATTCTACTCCCCATCGGTGACAGTTCTTCAACACAGGGCAAAGCGACCGCTGCCTCTGGTGTATTTGTCACAATCAGGAATAATCCTTGCTTGCTTTCAAGACGCAGCCCAACACCCCGGTGCTGCGTCCGGCGTACGGCCTTACCCAGGCAGCGCATTGGTTTTACGGAGATACATAATGTCTACCTCACCCGTTACCCTGATGGTCGCCCGGCGTGTCGCCGATGGCCGTTACCAGGACCTGATCGCCTGGCTGCGCGAAGGCGAACAATTGGCCACCGACTTTCCCGGTTATCTCGGCTCCGGCGTGCTCGCTCCGCCGCCCGACGATGACGAATTCCAGATCATCTTCCGCTTCGCCGACGAGCAGACCCTGCACGTCTGGGAGCACTCCGCCTCGCGCACCGCCTGGCTGGCCCGCGGCAGCGACCTGTTCGCCCATCCCCATGAACACCGGGTCAGCGGCATCGACGGCTGGTTCGGCGCAACCGGCCAGCGCCCTCCGCGCTGGAAGCAGGCGGTGGCCATCTGGTTGGCGTTCTTCCCGGTGTCGCTGATCTTCAACTTCATCCTCAGCCCGTTGCTGGGCGAACTCAGCCTGGCGCCGCGCGTGCTCGTCAGCACCCTGGCCCTGACGCCGCTGATGGTCTACTGGTTCATTCCACTGTCCACCCGCCTGCTGTCCGGGTGGCTGAACAGCACGCCGCCCCGTCCGCTGCCGACAGCACCCGCCCCGCAGAGCCACCGGTAGGAACCGGCTCGCCGGCGATGAACGATAACGCGGTCTGCCAGACAGACCGCGGCGCCATCGTCGCGGGCAAGTCGGATCGCCGCCCGCTCGCTCCTGCAGCGGCTTGGGCGAACCCCGCCCCGCGCTGGTATAGTTTTGCTCTACCTGCGACGCGAGCCGTTCATGACTACTTCCCCTGCCCCGATCCTGATCACCGGCGCCGGCCAGCGTGTCGGCCTGCATTGCGCATTGCGCCTGCTGGAAGACGGTCACCGGGTGATCATCAGCTATCGCACCGAACGCCCCGGCGTACAGGCGTTGCGCGAGCTTGGCGCGATTGCCCTGTTCGCCGACTTCTCCAGCGAAGCCGGGATCCAGGCCTTCATCAGCCAATTGCACGAGCACACCGACAGCCTGCGGGCGATCGTGCACAACGCCTCGCAATGGCTGGAGGAAACGCCCGGCCAGGAAAGCGCGGCCTTCGCCGACATGTTCAGCGTGCACATGCTCGCGCCCTACCTGATCAACCTGCATTGCGCCGACCTGCTGCGGCGCTCCAGCCCCGCCGACATCGTGCACATCGGCGACGACGTCACGCGCCGCGGCAGCAGCAAGCACATCGCCTATTGCGCCACCAAGGCCGGCCTCGACAGCCTGACCCTGTCCTTCGCGGCGAAATATGCCCCGACGATCAAGGTCAACGGCATCGCCCCGGCTCTGTTAATGTTCAATCCCGACGACGACGCGGCGTACCGCGCCAAGGCCCTGGCCAAGTCCGCCCTGGGCATCGAACCCGGTTGCGAGGTGGTCTACCAGAGCCTGCGTTATCTGCTCGACAACCCTTATGTCACCGGCACGACCCTGACCGTCAACGGCGGGCGGCACCTCAAGTAAGGCTTCCCGCGAGGACGTTGCATGACGCTTTCCCTGCCCCAGCACTACCGCGAGATCCTCAAGGGTCTCGGCGAAGACCCCGAGCGCGAAGGCCTGCTCGACACCCCGCAACGCGCGGCCAAGGCCATGCAGTACCTGTGTCATGGCTACAGCCAGTCGGTGGACGAGGTGGTCAATGGCGCGCTGTTCGCCTCCGACAACGATGAAATGGTCATAGTCGCCGACATCGAACTCTATTCCCTGTGCGAACATCACCTGCTGCCCTTCATCGGCAAGGCCCATGTGGCTTATATTCCCACCGGCAAGGTGCTGGGCCTGTCGAAGATCGCCCGGATCGTCGACATGTTCGCCCGCCGCCTGCAGATCCAGGAAAACCTCACGCGGGAAATCGCCGACGCGGTGCAGCGGGTAACCCAGGCCGCCGGCGTCGCGGTGGTCGTCGAAGCCCAGCACATGTGCATGATGATGCGCGGTGTCGAGAAGCAGAACTCGACCATGCACACTTCGGTGATGCTCGGCGCCTTTCGCGATTCGAGCACCACGCGCCAGGAATTCCTGCAATTGATCGGACGGAGCAAGTAGCAATGCCACAACTTCAGCCAGGAATGGCTCGCATCCGGGTCAAGGACCTGTGCCTGCGGACCTTCATCGGAATCAACGAGGACGAGATCCTCAACAAGCAGGATGTGCTGATCAACCTGACCATCCTGTATGCCGCGCAGGAAGCCGTGCGCGACAACGACATCGACCATGCGCTGAACTACCGCACCATCACCAAGGCGATCATCGCTCACGTGGAGGGCAACCGCTTTGCCCTGCTCGAGCGCCTGACCCAGGAAATCCTCGATCTGATCATGGCCAACGAATCGGTGCTGTACGCCGAGGTCGAAGTCGACAAACCCCACGCCCTGCGTTTTGCCGAGTCGGTGTCGATCACCCTCGCGGCCAGCCGCTGATATCATCCGCGCCACATTTGATCGCACAGAGCCGAACATGACCGAGCAACAACGCCTGGAACTCGAAGCCGCCGCCTTCCGCCGCCTGGTCGCACACCTGGACAGCCGCAAGGACGTGCAGAACATCGACCTGATGAACCTCGCCGGCTTCTGCCGCAACTGCCTGTCCAAGTGGTACAAGGCCGAGGCCGACGAGCGCCAGATCGAGGTCAGCCTCGATGACGCCCGTGAAGTGGTGTATGGCATGCCCTACGCCGAGTGGAAGAACCTCTACCAGAAAGAAGCCAGCGCCGAGCAGCAAGCGGCGTTCGCCAAAGGAAAACCCAATGACTGACCTGAACCCCCTGCGCGCCAGCCTCAAGAGTGGGGAGCATGTCTTCGCCGACACCCTGGCCTTTATCGCCGCGGGCTACGACTACCAGCCGCAGGCCTTCAACAACGGTGGCGTGGAAAACGCCGCCGGGCAGAACGAAGGTTCGTGCAAGACCCTGGGCCTGGCCCTGCTGGAAGGCTTGAGCGACGAAGAAGCGCTGCTGGCGTTCGGCGAACATTACCGCTCGGTACTGGCCACCCCTGAAGGCAGCGACCACGGCAATATCCGCGCGCTGATCGCCCATGGCCTGGCGGGTGTGAAGTTTGCCCAGCAGCCACTCAAGCGCCGCTGACCCGCTCGCTCCTACAGAAGAAGCAGATACAAAAAAACCGGCCTGGGCCGGTTTTTTCATTGCAACGGTCTGAGAATCAAGCGTTCTGCAGGCCATCCAGGTAACGCTCGGTGTCCAGGGCGGCCATGCAGCCGGCGCCGGCCGAGGTAATGGCCTGGCGGTACACGTGGTCGGCCACGTCGCCGGCGGCGAAGATGCCCGCGATGCTGGTGGCGGTGGCGTTGCCTTCACGGCCGCCCTGCACGACCAGGTAGCCGTCCTTGAGCTCCAGCTGGCCTTCGAACAGCGAAGTGTTCGGGGTGTGGCCGATGGCGATGAACACGCCGTCGACCTTGATTTCGTCGAAGCTGCCGTCGTTGTTCTTCAGGCGCGCGCCGGTGACACCCATGTTGTCGCCCAGCACTTCGTCCAGGTTGGCGTTCAGCTTGAGTTCGATCTTGCCTTCGGCAACCCGGGCATTGAGCTTGTCGATCAGGATCTTCTCGGCGCGGAAGGTATCGCGACGGTGGATCAGGGTGACCTTGCTGGCAATGTTGGCCAGGTACAGGGCTTCTTCGACAGCGGTGTTGCCGCCACCGACCACGGCCACTGGCTTGTTGCGATAGAAGAAACCATCGCAGGTTGCGCAGGCCGACACGCCCTTGCCCATGAACGCTTCTTCCGAAGGCAGGCCCAGGTAACGGGCGCTGGCGCCAGTGGCGATGATCAGGGCGTCGCAGGTGTAGGTCGCGCTGTCGCCGGTCAGGGTGTATGGCTTGGCGGCGAAGTCCACGGCATTGATGTGATCGAAGACGATTTCGGTCTCGAAACGCTCCGCGTGTTCACGCATGCGCTCCATCAGCGCCGGGCCGGTCAGGCCGTGGACGTCGCCCGGCCAGTTGTCGACTTCGGTGGTGGTGGTCAGCTGACCGCCGGCCTGCATGCCGGTAATCAGCAGCGGCTTCAGGTTGGCGCGGGCGGCATAGACCGCGGCGCTGTAACCGGCAGGGCCGGAACCGAGAATAATCACACGCGAATGACGTACATCAGACATGACTCACTCCTATCGACCGGCCCGGATCACTGGCGCGGAACGCCGGATTGCCGGCTGGAATAAAAAAGGACGGCGAAAGCACTTGGGGAAGGCTTCAGGTTCGCCCGTCCGAAAAATAATGGGTGCAGCGTATAGAGGGGGCGAAGATTAAGGAAATACGGTTTAACAATCCAGCTCATAGGAGGTCTCTATCCGGTATCGGTGTATTTACCGGCGCCTTTGTTACAGTTGATGTCGACCTTGCGACCGCGCTTTCGCCGGTGGGGCAAAGCCGGTAAGGTCGGCGCGTTTTCCCCTAGGAGCTCCCTATGCCCGCCCCCGTTCTGTCCGGCCCGCAATACCTGCGCGAAGGCCTCAAGCTGGTGCTCAGCCCCGGCTTGCGTCTGTTCGTCCTTTTGCCCCTGGCTATCAACCTGGTGCTGTTCGTCGGATTGATCTATTTCGCCGGCCATCAGTTCAGCCTGTGGGTCGACACCCTGATGCCTTCCCTGCCGGACTGGCTGAGCTTTCTCAGCTACATCCTCTGGCCGCTGTTCGTGGTGCTGGTGCTGCTGATGGTGTTTTTCACCTTCACCATGCTGGCCAACGTGATTGCCGCGCCCTTCAACGGGTTTCTCGCGGAGAAAGTCGAAGTGGTGGTCCGCGGCACCGACGATTTCCCGCCCTTCAGCTGGGCCGAACTGCTGGCCATGATCCCGCGCACCCTGGCCCGGGAAATGCGCAAGCTGGGTTATTTCCTGCCGCGGGCCATCGGCCTGTTCATTCTGTCCTTCATTCCGGTGGTGAACCTGGTGGCCGCGCCGCTGTGGCTGCTGTTCGGCGTGTGGATGATGGCGATCCAATACATCGACTACCCGGCGGACAACCACAAGCTGGGCTGGAACGAGATGCTCGCCTGGCTGCGGGAAAAGCGCTGGCAGAGCATGAGCTTTGGCGGGATCGTCTATCTGGTGCTGCTGATCCCGGTGGTCAACATCCTGATGATGCCGGCGGCGGTGGCCGGGGCGACGCTGTTCTGGGTGCGTGAGCGCGGCGCGGAAAACCTGGTGGCCCAGCAAGGCTGAGCGGGTCACAAATCCATCATCGCAACGTCACAATGACGACATGGCCTCGGCTGACACTGAGGCCATGACGACAGCTCTGCATATCACTCTGATCACCGAAACCTTCCCACCGGAAATCAATGGCGTGGCCAATACCCTTGGCCGCCTGTGCGATGGATTGCGCGCCCGTGGACACCAGGTGGAACTGATCCGCCCGCGCCAGGGCAGCGATCAGAGCCGGATCAGCGACGACGGCCTGCTGCTGTGCCGCGGCTGGCCACTGCCGGGTTATCCGGGGCTGCAATGGGGCCAGTCGTCGATGCACAAGCTGCTGCGGCGCTGGAAACGCCATCGCCCGGATGTGCTGTACATCGCCACCGAGGGCCCACTGGGCCTGTCCGCGCTGCGGGCGGCGCGGCGCCTGGGGATCTCCGTGGTCAGCGGTTTCCACACTAACTTCCAGCAGTACTCCAGCCAGTACGGCCTGGGTTTGCTGACGCGCCTGCTGACTCACTACCTGCGCTGGTTCCACAACCGCTCCAAGCTGACCCTGGTGCCCAGCGCCAGCCAGCGCCTGGAGCTGGAGCGGCGCAACTTCGAACGCCTGGCGCTGCTGTCGCGCGGGGTCGACAGCCAGCTGTTCCACCCGGCCAAGCGCCTCAACGAACTGCGCCAAGGCTGGGGCCTGGGCAACGACGATATCGCGGTGATTCACGTTGGCCGCCTGGCGCCGGAGAAAAACCTGGGCCTGCTCAAACGCTGCTTCGCCCAGCTACAGAGCACTTATCCACAGCAGTCGATGAAATTGATCGTGGTGGGCGATGGCCCGCAACGCGCGGTCCTGCAGAAGGAGTTGCCGGACGCCGTGTTCTGCGGCTCGCAACGCGGCGAAGCGCTGGCCAGTCACTACGCGTCGGGGGATCTGTTCCTGTTCCCCAGCCTGACCGAAACCTTCGGCAACGTGGTGCTGGAGGCCCTGGCCTCGGGGCTGGCCGTGGTGGCTTACGACCAGGCCGCGGCGGCCCAGCATATTCGCCATGGCTACAACGGTGTGCTGGCGATGCCCGGGGACGAATGCGCGTTCTGCGATGCCGCCAGCTGGCTGCTGGAAGATCCCGAGACCTTGCGCCGGGTGCGCCTCAATGCCCGCCAGCACGCCAGCCGCCAGGGCTGGGCGGCGATCATCGAGCAGTTTGAAAGCCAGCTGCGCGGCGCTTGCACGGAAGAAGTGGTGGTGCCTGAGGGGCGGTTGTTGCCCTAGCGTTGAAAACATCAGGGCCAAAAGCATCGCGGGCAAGCCTCGTGATCCTGTAGGAGGCTTGCCCGCGACGGTGTTTCCGGGGCCGCGCTCAGACCAGCGTCATCAACGCCTCACGGCTGAACGGCAGGATGTCCTGCTCGCGACCGTCCCGCACCTTCTGCGCCCAGTCCGGGTCCACCAGCAACGCGCGCCCTACCGCTACCAGGTCGAACTCATCGTTGTTCAAGCGCTCCAGGAGCTTTTCCAGGCTCGCCGGCTGCGCCACCTTGTCGGTGTTGACCATGAACTGCAGGAACTCGCCGTCGAGGCCGACGCTGCCCACGGTGATGGTCGGCTTGCCGGTGAGCTGACGGGTCCAGCCGGCCAGGTTCAGCTCGGAACCCTCGAACTCCGGCTCCCAGAAACGCCGGGTAGAGCAGTGGAAGATATCCACGCCAGCGTCCGCCAGCGGCTTGAGGAACTCGCCCAGGGCCTCGGGGGTTTGAACCAGGCGGGCGCTGTAGTCCTGCTGCTTCCACTGCGAAAAGCGGAAGATGATCGGGAAGCCAGGGCCCACCGCGGCGCGCACGGCCTGGATCAGCTCGATGGCAAACCGCGAACGCTGGGCCAGGTCGCCACCGTACTCGTCGGTACGCTGGTTGCTGCCCTCCCAGAAGAACTGGTCGACCAGATAGCCGTGGGCACCGTGGATCTCCACGCCGTCCATGCCGATGTCCTGGGCATCCTTGGCGGCCTGGGCGAAGGCGGCGATCACTTCGCCGATGTCGTCCTGGGTCATGCCGTGGACCACCACCTGGCCGTCCTTGAGTTTTTCCGACGGGCCGTAACCCGGCACGCTGGCGTCCGGCTCGGTGCCCAGGCGGCGCACACTGCCCACATGCCACAGCTGCGGAACGATCTTGCCGCCTTCGGCGTGCACCGCGTCCACCACCTTCTTCCAGCCGGCCAGGGCCGCTTCGCCATAAAAGCGCGGAACGTTCGGATAGCCGTTGGAGGCCTTGTGCCCGACCGTGGTGCCTTCGGTGATGATCAGGCCGACCCCGGCCGCGGCGCGACGACGGTAGTACTCGATGACTTTCGAGTTCGGCACGCCACCTGGGGAAAACGAACGGGTCATCGGCGCCATCACCACCCGGGTCGACAGCTCCAGGGCACCCAGCTGAAAGGGTTTGAACAAGGCTTGAACGGGCATGCGGTACTCCAGGGGTGACGGTCTTAATCGCGGGAAATGGCAAGTCGGGCGGGTACACCGACGGCCTTATGATGGCGATAATATTCCGTGCTCCCGGCAACGCCCAGCACTATTGATCGGGGTGATTAAGGTGCCAAAGCGGAGGAAAGCGAAGGTGCGCGAACGCGCGGTAAAACCGGCCGGGCAGCGGGGCCCGGCGTGCAGATTCAGCTCAAGGCTTTTTCGATGGCCTGGATGACCGTCGAATCGTCGGGCGCGGTGCGTGGCGAGAAACGCGCCAGGACGCGGCCGTCCTTGCCCAGCAGGAATTTCTCGAAATTCCAGGTGATGTCGCCCGGGAACTCCGCCCCTTCGCCCGCCAGCAGACGGTACAACTGATGGCGCTCCGGACCGTTGACGTCCAGCTTGCTGCTCAACGGAAAGGTCACCCCGTAGTTGAGGCTGCAGAATTCCTGGATCTCCTGCTCGGAGCCCGGTTCCTGCCCGGCAAACTGATTACACGGCAGGCCTAGCACGCTGAACCCCTGGCCTTTGTATTGCTGGTAGAGGTTCTCCAGCGCCGCGTATTGTGGTGTCAGACCACACTTGGAGGCGACGTTGACCACCAGCACGACGTGCCCCTTGAAAGGCGCGAGCGGTAGCTCCTGACCATCCAGGGCTTTCAATTTAAGGTCGTGAAAAGCACTCATGACGAACTCCAAATTCCCGTGTTCTTGCAGAAAACAGCCACTCGACAGTACCGCTTGTTGCCCGGCGATAAAAGCCGCCGACTAAAAAGGCGCCCTCGGGCGCCTCTCCAGTCAGATTTGAGCTTAGCGCAGAAATCAGTGGTGATGGCCACCTTCGCCATGGACGTGACCATGGGCGATTTCTTCCTGGCTGGCGTCACGGATGTCGACAACCTTGACCTTGAAGTTCAGGCGCTGGCCGGCCAGCGGGTGGTTGCCGTCGACAGTCACGTCGTCGCCGTCCAGGTCGCGGATGGTGACGATCTGCATCTGGCCGTCCGGAGCGGAAGCGTGGAACTGCATGCCCACTTCCAGTTCGTCGACGCCTTCGAACATGCTGCGGCTCAGGGTGCTGACCAGTTCGGCGGCGTATTCGCCATAGGCATCTTCCGGCTCAACGGCAACGCTCAGCTCGTCGCCGACGTTCTTGCCTTCCAGGGCCTTTTCCAGGCCTGGAATAATGTTCCCTGCGCCATGCAGGTAGACCAGCGGTGCGCCGCCGGCGGAGCTGTCGATGACCTCACCAGCGTCGTTGGTGAGGGTATAGTCGATGGAGACAGCCTTGTTGGCGGCGATCAGCATGGGGCGAGACCTTTTGCATAAGAATGAAGAACGTCCAAGTTTAGCGAAGCAATCGCCCGAAAGCGAACGGAACCCGGACAAACGGAACCTGACGCCAGGCTCGACGATCGTCGGCTTTCATCAGGATGAAGATGGCCACTGGGTCGTCGAGCTGTCCTGTGGCCATACCCAGCACCTGCGCCACCAGCCGCCCTGGCAATCCCGGGCCTGGATCCTGGATCCGCTCAAGCGTGCGGAAAAAATAGGCCAGCCCTTTGCCTGCGGTTGGTGCGCACAAGGCTCGGTTAGCGCTAACCTTGGCGCCTGAATTTCCGGTAGAGCAGTAAACATAAGCGACTCACCGTTGCCATGCACCCGTCGAGAATCCGCATGCAAACTTTTTTTATCGCGCCCACCGATTTTGGTGTGGGTCTGACCTCCATCAGCCTCGGGCTGGTGCGTACCCTGGAACGGGCCGGCCTCAAGGTCGGCTTCTTCAAACCCATTGCCCAGCCTCACCCAGGCGATACCGGCCCTGAACGCTCGACCGAGCTGGTGGCCCGCACCCATGGCCTGAAACCGCCGCAGCCGCTGGGCCTGGCCCATGTCGAACGGATGCTCGGCGACGGCCAGCTGGACGAACTGCTGGAAGAAATCATCACCCTGTACCAGCAGGCGGCCGTCGGCAAGGACGTGCTGGTGGTCGAAGGCATGGTGCCGACCCGCAGCGCCAGCTATGCCGCGCGGGTCAACCTGCACCTGGCGAAAAGCCTGGACGCCGAGGTGATCCTGGTGTCCGCCCCGGAAAACGAAGTGCTCACCGAGCTGTCCGGTCGCGTGGAGTTGCAGGCCCAGTTGTTCGGCGGCCCGCGCGACCCAAAAGTGCTGGGAGTGATCCTCAACAAGGTGCGGACCGACGAAAGCATGGAAGCCTTTTCCGCTCGTCTGAAAGAGCATTCGCCCCTGCTGCGCAGCGGCGACTTCCGCCTGCTCGGCTGCATCCCCTTCCAACCGGAACTGAACGCACCGCGCACCCGCGACGTCGCCGACCTGATGGGCGCCCAGGTGCTCAACGCCGGCGACTACGAAAGCCGGCGCATGACCAAGATCATCATCTGCGCGCGCACCATGCGTAACACCGTGGAGCTGCTCAAGCCCGGCGTATTGGTAGTGACGCCCGGCGATCGCGACGACATCATCCTCGCCGTGAGCCTGGCGGCGATCAACGGCGTGCCCCTGGCCGGGCTGCTGCTGACCAGCGACACCCTGCCCGACCCACGGATCATGGAGCTGTGCCGTGGCGCCTTGAATGCCGGCCTGCCGGTGCTGTCGGTGAGCACCGGTTCCTACGACACCGCCAACCAGTTGAACGGCCTGAACAAGGAAATCCCCATCGACGACCGCGAGCGCGCGGAGATCATCACCGACTTCGTCGCCAGCCACCTGGACGCCAAGTGGCTGCACCAGCGCTGCGGCACGCCGCGGGAAATGCGCCTGTCGCCGGCGGTGTTCCGCTACCAGTTGATCCAGCGCGCCCAGGAAGCCAACAAGCGCATCGTCCTGCCCGAAGGCAGCGAGCCGCTGACCGTGCAGGCCGCGGCGATCTGCCAGGCACGCGGCATCGCCCGTTGCGTGCTGCTGGCCAAGCCGGCGGATGTCGAGGCGGTCGCCCGGGCCCAGGGCATCGAGCTGCCGCCTGGCCTGGAAGTCATTGATCCGGACCAGATCCGCGAACGCTACGTCGAGCCGATGGTGGCGCTGCGCAAGAGCAAGAGCCTCAACGCGCCGATGGCCGAACAGCAGCTGGAAGACCCGGTGGTGATCGGCACCATGATGCTGGCCCTGGACGAAGTCGATGGCCTGGTGTCCGGCCTGATCCACTCCACCGCCAATACCATCCGCCCGGCCCTGCAGTTGATCAAGACCGCGCCGGGTTGCACCCTGGTGTCGTCGGTATTTTTCATGCTGTTCCCCGAGCAGGTGCTGGTCTACGGCGACTGCGTGATGAACCCGCACCCGAGCGCCAGCGAGCTGGCCGAGATCGCCCTGCAAAGCGCCGACTCGGCGGCCGCGTTCGGCATCACCCCACGGGTGGCGATGATCAGCTATTCCAGCGGTGAATCGGCCAGTGGCGAAGAAGTGGAGAAAGTCCGCGAAGCCACCTTGCTGGCCCATGAAGCCCAGAGCTCGCTGCTGATCGACGGCCCGTTGCAATACGATGCCGCGGCCAACGAGGCCGTGGCCCAGCAACTGGCGCCCAACAGCCTGGTCGCGGGCAAGGCCACGGTCTTCGTGTTCCCCGACCTGAACACCGGCAACACCACCCACAAGGCCGTGCAGCGCAGCGCCGACTGCGTCAGCCTTGGGCCGATGCTGCAAGGCCTGCGCAAGCCGGTGAACGACCTGCCGCGCGGCGCCCAGGTCGACGACATCGTCTACACCATCGCCCTGACCGCGATTCAAGCCGCCAACCGACCCCTGGATGTGTAAATTGGATTTTCTACCTGCACCGCTGCGGGGCGTGATCGCCTCGCTGTTGTTGGCGCTCAACACCATCGTCTGCTGCACCCCGCTGTTCGTGGTGGCGATCTTCAAGTTGCTGCTGCCCTTCCCGGCGGCCCAGCGCTTCACCGACTGGCTGATGAGCCACATCCATGAAGCCTGGATCAGCAACAACAAGGCCTGGATGAGCCTGCTCGGGCACACCCGCTGGCACCTCAGCGGGCTCGACAGCCTGGACTACCGGCACTCGTACCTGATCACCAGCAACCACCAGAGCTGGGTCGACATCATGGTCCTGCAGTACGTGCTCAACCGGCGTATCCGCCCGCTGAAGTTCTTCCTCAAGCAGGAGCTGATCTGGGTCCCGGTGATCGGCCTGGCCTGGTGGGCCCTGGGCTTCCCGTTCATGAAGCGCTATTCCAAGGCCTACCTGGAAAAACACCCGGAGAAAAAGGGCAAGGACCTGGAGACCACCCGCAAGACCTGCGCGAAATTCCGCGACAACCCGGTGGGCATCTTCAACTTCGTCGAGGGCACACGCTTCACCCAGGCCAAGCACGCGCAACAGGCCTCGCCGTTCCGCTACCTGCTCAAGCCCAAGGCCGGCGGCATCGCCTTCGTGCTGGACGCCATGGGCGAGCAACTGGAATCCATCGTCAACGTCACCATTCATTATCCGGCGGGCCAGCCGGGTTATTGGGACCTGCTGTGCGGCAAGGTCAACGAGGTGGTGGTGCATTTCGAGGAGTTGCCGATCCCGCCGCAGTTCATCGGCAAGAACTACGACCAGGATGGCGTGTACCGCCTGGAGTTCCAGGGCTGGATCAACCAGCTGTGGCAGAACAAGGATGCGCTGCTGGAACAGATGCATCGGGAATATCCGGGCAAATAACGGAACATCCGCGATAGCTTTTCAAGGCCACAAAAAAGCCCGCCGTCGATCACTCGACGGCGGGCTTTTTTATCGGCCGCTAAAGCTTAGATCGCGCCACGCTTGCGCAGCAGTTCCAGCACTTGCTTGACGCCCTCTTCCAGCGACACGGACTGGGTGTCGATCACCAGATCGGCATCCAGCGGCACGTCGTACGGGAAGGACTCGCCCGGGATGTTATCCCCGCCCGCGGCGTACAAGCCCTGCGGATCACGCTCGGCGCAGGCCGCCGGCGAAGCCTGGACGTAGACCGTCAGCAGACGTTCCTTGCCGATCAGGTCCCTGGCCTGTTCACGACCTTCCGCACTCGGTGCAACGAACGCCGCCAGGGTCAGCAGGCCGGCTTCGTTGAACTGGCGCGCCACGTGCGCAGCACGCCGCCAGTTCTCGGTACGCCCCGCGCGATCCTGGGGCAGGCCCTTGTTCAGATCATGACGCAGGTTCTGGCCGTCGAGGACGAACACCGCGCGGCCCAGGTCGAACAGCTTGCGCTCGACCGCGTAGGCCAGGGTGCTCTTGCCGGCGCCGGAAAGGCCGCTGAACAGCACGGTGGCCGGTTGCTGGCCGAAGCGCTGGGCACGCTCCTCGGTGGCGACATGGGCCAGCTTGCCATGGTGCGTGGCGCTGCCATGCACCACAGGCTGGGCGACGATCATGCCGGCGCCAACGGTGCCATTGGTCAAGCGGTCGATGACAATGAACGCACCGGTGGTGCGGTTGCTGTCGTAACCGTCGAGGGCAATCGGCGCGTCGAGGGCGATCTTGACCTTGCCGATCTCGTTCAGTTGCAGGGCGCTGGCCGGACCTTCTTCAAGGGTGTTCACGTCGACCCTGTTGACGATGCTGGCGATGGAGCCCGGCACGTAGCTGGTGGCGCGCTTGATGTCGTATTTCTTGCCCGGCAGCATCGGCTCTTCGGCCATCCAGACCAGCATGGCTTCAAAGCTGTCAGTCACCGGCGGTACGTTGTCGGCATGCACCAGCAGGTCGCCACGGGAGATGTCGATCTCGTCTTCCATGGTCAGGGTCACGGCCTGGCCCGGGCCGGCATGCTCCAGCTCGCCTTCGAAGGTGACGATGGATTTCACCCGGCTGCTCTTGCCCGACGGCAGCACCACGACTTCGTCGCCCTTGTGCACGATGCCGCTGGCCAGGGTCCCGGCGAAACCACGGAAGTTCAGGTTCGGACGGTTCACGTACTGCACCGGGAAGCGCAGGTCGCTGAAGTTGCGGTCGCCCGCCACTTCCACGGTCTCGAGGATCTCCATCAGCGACTGGCCGGTGTACCACGGCGAGCGCTCGGACTTGTTCACCACGTTGTCGCCCTTGAGGGCCGACATCGGCACGAAGTGCAGGCTGGTGGGCTTCATCTTCAGGCCTTCGGCGAACTTCAGGTAGTCGGCCTTGATCGACTCGAACACGCCCTGGTCGAAGTCCTTGAGGTCCATCTTGTTGATGGCCACGACTATGTGCTTGATGCCCAGCAGGGAGGCGATGAAGCTGTGGCGACGGGTCTGGGTCTGCACGCCGTAACGGGCATCCACCAGGATGATCGCCAGGTCACAGGTGGAAGCACCGGTGGCCATGTTGCGGGTGTACTGCTCATGGCCGGGGGTGTCGGCGATGATGAATTTGCGCTTGGCGGTGGAGAAGTAGCGGTAGGCGACATCGATGGTGATGCCCTGCTCCCGCTCGGCCTGCAGGCCGTCGACCAGCAACGCCAGGTCGATATCGTCGCCGGTGGTGCCGACTTTTTTCGAGTCGCGGGTAATGGCTTCCAGATGGTCTTCGTAGATCATCTTCGAATCGTGCAGCAGGCGCCCGATCAGGGTGCTCTTGCCGTCGTCGACGTTACCGCAGGTCAAGAAGCGCAGCAGTTCTTTGCGTTCGTGCTGGGCCAGGTAGGCGAGGATGTCCTCGCTGATCAATTCGGATTGATGCGACATGTTAGACCCTACTTAGAAATAGCCCTGACGTTTCTTGTCTTCCATGGAACCGGCGCCATCGTGATCGATGACCCGGCCCTGGCGCTCGGAAGTTCGCGTCAGGAGCATTTCCTGAATGATGTCCGTCAGGCTTTCGGCCTCGGACTCCACCGCGCCCGTCAACGGGTAGCAGCCAAGGGTACGGAAACGCACCTTCTTCTTGACGATGCGGGCCTTCTCCTCGTCGGAGAGGTGCTCGAGGATGCGCTCGTCGTCGATCATGATCAGGGTGCCGTTCTTCTCGATCACTTCGCGCTCGGCGGCGAAGTACAGCGGCACGATCGGGATGCCTTCCAGATAGATGTATTGCCAGATGTCCAGCTCGGTCCAGTTCGACAGCGGGAAGACGCGGATCGACTCGCCCTTGTTGACCTTGCCGTTGTAGACGTTCCACAGCTCGGGGCGCTGGTTCTTCGGGTCCCAGCGGTGCTTGCTGTCGCGGAACGAGTACACGCGCTCCTTGGCGCGGGATTTCTCTTCGTCACGCCGGGCACCGCCGAACGCCGCATCGAAACCGTACTTGTCCAGCGCCTGCTTGAGGCCCTCGGTTTTCATGATGTCGGTGTGCTTGGCACTGCCGTGGGTGAAGGGGTTGATGCCCTGCGCAACGCCTTCCGGGTTGACGTGGGTGATCAGTTCCAGGCCCAGCTCTTCGACCATGCGATCGCGGAACTTGTACATCTCCTGGAATTTCCACTGGGTGTCGACGTGCAT
Organism: Pseudomonas sp. LAMO17WK12:I10; assembly: GCF_900215185.1. Lineage (NCBI taxonomy): Bacteria > Pseudomonadati > Pseudomonadota > Gammaproteobacteria > Pseudomonadales > Pseudomonadaceae > Pseudomonas > Pseudomonas sp. LAMO17WK12:I10. The sequence continues at coordinate 105,537 of NZ_OBDX01000010.1, forward strand.
CACCGGAAACGGCAGCTTGCCCGGGAAGAACGCCTTGCGCGCCAGGTGCAGCATCACGGCGGAGTCTTTACCGATGGAGTACAGCATCACCGGGTTGTCGAACTCGGCGGCCACCTCGCGGATGATGTGGATGCTTTCCGCCTCCAGCTGTTTCAGATGCGTCAGTTTGTCGACCATGGCTACTCACGAAAGCTTTCTTATGGACGGCCTGCGGGCCGTGTTCGAGCGGGGCATGCTAGCACAGCGACCTCTTCTAATCAGGACGCCAACTAGATCGAAACGGTATATGAATATACCCGCCTGTTTGTTGTGTTTACGCCTCTCTGTAGCCGCTGCCGCAGGCTGCGATCGACTGCGCAGCAGGCGTGCTCTTGAAGGCCCTGCGGGCCTTGTCGCAGCCTGCGGCAGCGGCTACAGGACAAGGCTTTATATAGGGTTCGGGCAGTCGATGAACAAGTGCTCGAGGGCGAAGCGTCGGGCCAGGTAGTCCCCCAGCGCCTGCACGCCGTAACGCTCGGTGGCGTGATGGCCGGCGGCGATAAAACTGATGTCGTTTTCCCGGGCGCTGTGGAAGGTCTGCTCCGAGGCCTCGCCACTCAGGTACAGGTCGACGCCGGCCAGCACCGCCTGGTCGATGTAGCCCTGGCCGCCGCCGGTGCACCAGCCGACACGCCGGATCATCTTGCTGCCTTCGACCACCAGTGGCTCGCGCCCCATCACCTCCTGGACCTTGCGCGCGAAATCCCGCGCGGTCATGGGCTCGGCAAGGGAGCCGACCAGCCCGACGATCTTCAGGTTGTCCGGGTCCAGCGGACCTTCCACGGTGATATCCAGTTGCCGCGCCAGCTGCACGTTGTTGCCGACATCCGGGTGCAGGTCCAGCGGCAGGTGATAAGCCAGCAGGCTGATATCGTGCTTGAGCAGGGTTTTCAGCCGGCGCTGCTTCATGCCGGTGATGCAGGGGTTCTCGCCTTTCCAGAAATAACCGTGATGCACCAGCACCAGATCGGCATTGGCCTCCACCGCGGCGTCGAGCAATGCCTGGCTGGCCGTGACGCCGCTGACGATGCGCATCACTTGTGGCCGGCCTTCGACCTGCAGGCCATTGGGGCAGTAATCGGCGATTCGCGAACTGCCCAGGTAACGGTCCGCTTCCTCTACCAGAGTGCTCAGGGCAACGGCCATAAAAGACTCCTAAATATCCCGTTCAGAGGCGCGCGCGGCCTCGTATAATGCGCGACATTATGGGCCGTCCCGGGCGGCCTGCAACCTCTCAGGACTTGCTCAATGCTCAAGGCTCTGCGTTTTTTTGGCTGGCCACTGTTGGCCGGCGTGCTTATCGCGTTGCTGATAATTCAGCGCTACCCGCAATGGGTCGGCCTGCCCAGCCTGGACGTCAACCTGCAGCAAGCCCCACAAACCAAGGCGCTTCGACAAGGCCCGGTATCCTATGCCGATGCCGTGGCAATCGCCGCGCCGGCGGTGGTCAACCTGTACACCACCAAGGTCATCAACAAACCGGCGCACCCGTTGTTCGAGGACCCGCAGTTCCGCCGCTTCTTCGGCGACAACCTGCCCAAGCAGCAGCGCATGGAATCGAGCCTGGGCTCCGGGGTGATCATGAGCCCCGAAGGTTATCTGCTGACCAACAACCACGTGACCGCCGGCGCCGAACAGATTGTGGTGGCGCTCAAGGACGGTCGTGAAACCCTGGCCCATGTGATCGGCAGCGATCCGGAAACCGACCTGGCGGTCCTCAAGATCGACCTGAAGAACCTGCCCTCGATCACCGTCGGGCGCTCCGACAGCATCCGCATCGGCGATGTGACCCTGGCCATCGGCAACCCGTTCGGGGTCGGCCAGACCGTGACCATGGGCATCATCAGCGCCACCGGGCGCAATCAGCTGGGCCTGAACAACTACGAAGACTTCATCCAGACCGACGCGGCGATCAACCCGGGCAACTCCGGCGGCGCGCTGGTGGATGCCAACGGCAACCTGACCGGGATCAACACGGCGATCTTCTCCAAGTCCGGCGGTTCCCAGGGCATTGGCTTCGCCATCCCGATCAAGCTGGCCATGGAGGTGATGAAGTCGATCATCGAGCACGGCCAGGTGATTCGTGGCTGGCTGGGTATCGAGGTGCAGCCGCTGACCCAGGAACTGGCCGAATCGTTCGGTTTGTCCGGGCGCCCGGGCATCGTGGTGGCGGGGATATTCCGCGATGGTCCGGCGCAAAAGGCCGGCATGCAGTTGGGTGACGTGATTCTCAGCATCGATGGCGAACCGGCCGGCGATGGCCGTCGCTCGATGAACCAGGTGGCGCGGATCAAACCCAGCGACAAGGTCAGCATCCAGGTGATGCGCAACGGCAAGGAGCTCAAGCTCACCGCCGAAATCGGCCTGCGCCCACCACCGGCGCCGGTCAAGGAAAAAGAGTAAAGGCATCGCGAGCCAGCTCTCTCCTATTGGAGCGAGCTGGCTCGCGATAGGGCTTACAGCTCGCCCAGGCCGTCGATCAGGGCCTGGTTCTGCTCCGGCGTGCCGATACTGATCCGCAGGAACTGGGCAATCCGCTCCTGCTTGAAGTGCCGGACAATCACCCCCTGCTCCCGCAGCTTGGCCGCCAGGCCCGCCGCATCGTGTTGTGGATGACGGGCAAAGATGAAGTTGGCGGCCGACGGCAGCACTTCAAAGCCCTTGGCGCGCAACTGCGCCACCACCTGCTCGCGACTGTCGATCACCAACTGGCAGGTCTTGGCGAAGTACTCACGATCATCGAACGCCGCCGCGGCACCAACGATCGCCAGGCGATCCAGCGGGTAGGAGTTGAAGCTGTTCTTGATCCGCTCCAGCGCTTCGATCAGGTCCGGGTGCCCCACCGCCAGGCCGACCCGCAGGCCAGCCAGCGAACGGGACTTGGACAGGGTCTGGGTCACCAGCAGGTTCGGATAGCGATCCACCAGGCTGATGGCGGTTTCACCGCCGAAGTCGATGTACGCCTCGTCCACCACCACGACCGAGTCCGGGCTGGCCTTGAGGATCTGCTCGACGGCCTCCAGGGCCAGCAGGCAACCGGTCGGCGCGTTCGGGTTGGGGAAGATGATCCCGCCGTTCGACCTGGCGTAATCGGCTGGGCGGATCTGGAATTGCTCATCCAGCGGCACCGCCTCGAAGTCGATGCCGTACAGGCCGCAATACACCGGATAGAAGCTGTAGCTGATATCCGGGAACAGCAGCGGCCGGTCGTGCTGCAGCAAGCCGTGGAAGATGTGCGCCAGCACTTCGTCGGAACCATTGCCGAGGAACACCTGGTTGCTCTGTACCCCGTAATAGCGGGCCACCGCCTGCTTGAGCAGGTCGCCGTTGGGGTCCGGGTACAGGCGCAGGTTGTCGTTCAGTTCGCCCTGCATCGCGGCCAGCGCCTTGGGCGACGGGCCGTAAGGGTTTTCATTGGTATTGAGCTTGACCAGTTTGGTCAGCTTCGGCTGTTCGCCCGGCACGTAGGGCACCAAGTCCTTGACGAACGGACTCCAGAATTTACTCATGCTTATTGCCCCTGTTCCTGGTCAGCGATGATCCGGTATTCCGCACTGCGGGCGTGGGCGCTCAGCGATTCGCCACGGGCCAGCACCGAGGCGGTCTTGCCCAGTTCGGAAGCGCCCTGCTCCGAGCAGAAAATGATCGACGAACGTTTCTGGAAGTCATACACCCCCAGCGGCGAGGAGAACCGCGCCGTGCCGGAAGTCGGCAACACGTGGTTCGGGCCCGCGCAGTAGTCGCCCAGGGCCTCGGAAGTGTGACGGCCCATGAAGATCGCGCCAGCGTGGCGGATCTGTGGCAGCCAGGCCTGCGGATCGGCAACGGACAGCTCGAGGTGCTCCGGAGCGATGCGGTTGGCCACGTCGATGGCCTGCTGCATGTCGCGCACCTGGATCAGCGCGCCACGGCCGTTGATCGAGGTATTGATTATTTCCGCGCGTTCCATGGTTGGCAGCAACTTGGCGATGCTGGCGGCGACCTGGTCGAGGAACGCGGCGTCCGGGCTGACCAGGATCGCCTGGGCGTCTTCGTCGTGCTCGGCCTGGGAGAACAGGTCCATGGCGATCCAGTCCGGGTCGGTCTGGCCATCGCACACCACCAGGATCTCCGAAGGGCCGGCGATCATGTCGATACCCACCTGGCCAAACACGTGACGCTTGGCGGTGGCCACATAGATGTTGCCCGGGCCGACCACCTTATCCACCTGCGGCACGCTCTCGGTACCGTAGGCCAGGGCGGCAACGGCCTGGGCGCCACCGATGGTGAACACCCGATCGACGCCGGCGATGCAGGCCGCGGCCAGCACCAGTTCGTTGACTTCGCCACGCGGGGTCGGCACCACCATCACCACCTCGGTGACGCCCGCCACTTTGGCCGGGATGGCATTCATCAACACCGAGGAGGGATAAGACGCCTTGCCACCCGGCACATACAGGCCGGCGCGGTCCAGCGGCGTGACCTTCTGGCCCAGCACCGTGCCATCGGCCTCGGTGTAGCTCCAGGAGTCCTGCTTCTGTTTTTCGTGGTAGCTGCGCACCCGCGCCGCGGCTTTTTCCAGGGCTTCGCGCTGGGCCAGGGTGATCCGGGTCAGGGCCAGTTCCAGGCGCTCGCGCGGCAGGATCAGGTCGGCCATGGATGCCACTTGCAGGCCGTCGAAACGCTGGGTGAATTCCACCAGCGCCGCGTCGCCGCGCTCGCGCACCGCCTTGATGATGTCCAGCACCCGCTGATTGACCGAGTCGTCAGACACACTTTCCCAGCTCAGCAGATGATCCAGATGATGCGCGAAATCCGGGTCAGCAGCGTTGAGTCGGCGAATTGCAGTGGGAGCGGTCATAGCGAGGGCCTCATTGAATGGCTAATGCTCAGGCACCCTAAGCTACCAGTCCATTCGCGCGGGCACCTGAGAAAATTGGCTATGACACGGATAGACGGGCGCGGCTCGCGCCGCGCGAGTGAATCAACCGCGGTGTCGCGACTCCACTGCTTTGCGCAGGGTGTCGATCAGTGCCTGGATGCGGGCGTGCTGCATTTTCATGGAGGCCTTGTTGACCACCAGACGGGAACTGATCATGGAAATCAGCTCCTGGGGCTCCAGGCCGTTGGCCCGCAGGGTGTTGCCGGTGTCGACCACGTCGATGATCTTGTCCGCCAGGCCGATCAGCGGCGCCAGCTCCATCGAGCCGTACAGCTTGATGATGTCGACCTGACGGCCCTGCTCGGCGTAGTAGCGCTTGGCAACGTTGACGAACTTGGTGGCGACGCGCAGGCGGTCCTTGGGCTCGACCGCGCCGATGGCACCGGCGGTCATCAGCTTGCACTGGGCGATCTGCAGGTCCAGTGGCTCGTACAGGCCCTGGCCGCCGTATTCCATCAGCACATCTTTGCCGGCAACGCCGAGGTCGGCGGCACCATGTTCGACATAGGTCGGCACGTCGGTGGCGCGCACGATCAACAAGCGCACGTCGGCCTGGGTCGTGGGGATGATCAGCTTGCGGCTCTTGTCCGGATTCTCGGTGGGCACGATGCCGGCTTCAGCCAGAAGCGGCAAAGTGTCATCAAGGATGCGGCCCTTGGACAGTGCGATGGTCAACATGGGAAACGTAAGTCCTTATCAGGATACTCATGCCCGGTCGCAAATGGCGCCAGACACGCATCGAGCCTGAACACAGGCTCGACTTGGAACGAAACCTTGGGGCACGTCCCTGTGCCCATCACGCAAACTAGCCCGGTACGCGGCGGATCTTGGCGCCGAGCATCTGCAGCTTCTCTTCGATGCACTCGTAACCACGGTCGATGTGGTAGATGCGATCGATCAGGGTGTCGCCTTCGGCCATCAGGGCCGAGATCACCAGGCTAGCCGAAGCCCGCAGGTCGGTGGCCATCACGGGTGCACCCTTGAGGATTTCGGTACCGGTGACGATGGCGGTGTTGCCTTCGACCTGGATCTTCGCGCCCATACGGTGCAGTTCATAAACGTGCATGAAGCGGTTTTCGAAGATGGTCTCGATCACCGCGCCAGTGCCTTCGGCAATGGCGTTGAGGGAAATGAACTGGGCCTGCATGTCAGTCGGGAACGCCGGGTACGGCGCGGTACGCACGTTGACCGCCTTCGGACGCTTGCCGTGCATGTTCAGCTCGATCCAGTCCTCGCCAGTGGTGACTTCGGCGCCGGATTCCTTGAGCTTTTCCAGGACGGCTTCGAGGATGGTCGGATCGGTGTCCTTGACCTTCACGCGACCGCCAGTCACGGCGGCGGCGACCAGGTAGGTGCCTGTCTCGATACGGTCCGGCATGACCTTGTAGGTCGCCGAGTGCAGGCGCTCGACACCGTCGATGGTGATGGTGTCGGTACCAGCGCCGGAAACCTTGGCGCCCATGGCGTTGAGGAAGTTCGCCAGGTCGACCACTTCCGGCTCGCGGGCGGCGTTCTGCAGCACGCTGCGGCCCTTGGCCAGGGCCGCTGCCATCATGATGTTCTCGGTACCGGTCACACTCACGGTATCGAAGAAGAAGTGCGCGCCGCGCAGGCCGCCTTCAGGCGCCTTGGCCTTGATGTAGCCGCCTTCGACGTCGATCACCGCGCCCATGGCTTCCAGGCCGCGGATGTGCAGGTCGACCGGACGCGAACCGATGGCGCAACCGCCAGGCAGCGCGACTTCGGCTTCGCCGAAACGGGCAACCATCGGGCCCAGCACCAGGATCGAGGCACGCATGGTCTTGACCAGTTCATACGGCGCGACCAGGGTCTTGATGGTGCGTGGGTCGATTTCGACGCTGAGTTTCTCGTCGATCACCGGCTCAATGCCCATGCGACCGAACAGCTCGATCATGGTGGTGATGTCGTGCAGGTGTGGCAGATTGGCGACCGTGACCGGGCCATCGCACAGCAGGGTTGCAGCCAGAATCGGCAGGGCAGAGTTCTTTGCCCCGGAAATGCGGATTTCGCCATCAAGACGAACGCCGCCGGTAATAATCAATTTATCCATAAGAATCTCGACGCCCTTGGGCTCAGGTGCGCTCGGCCCAAGCCGCGCTGCTGAAAAATTTCATAGTGACCGCATGGATGCTGCCATCGGCGATCCATGGGTTCAAATGGGCATAGATGCTCTGCTGACGCTTGACCGGACTCAAGGCCACCAGTTCGTCACTGATCACATTCAGCTGAAAGTTGCAGCCTTCGCCCTCAACTTCTACCTGAACGGATGAAAGAGTCTCGGACAGCTTTCCTTCAAGGAAGCTCTTCACTTCGTTGGCCTGCATGCTCAACCTCAATCGGCGCCCTGTGCGCGCGGGTCGGACATCATACAAAAAAGCCCCGCGCCTGCGAACCCCGCATAGCAGGACTCTGACGGGGGGCTTGCTTGTCGATGGTTACTAAGGCTGCGCCAGCAGCTCGGTCAAACCGGAAACCTCGGCGATTTCGCGCATGTCTTCAGGTAACGCACGGATGCTGACGGCCTTGCCGGCTGCCGCGGCGTCGCGCATGAAGGCCAGCAGCAACGACAAGCCGACGCTACTGGACTTCTCCACCGCCGAACAGTCGAGCACCAGCGCCGCCGCGGTGCTGGAGGCGATCAGGGCCTGCCCCTGCTTGCGCAGGCCCGGGCCGGAACGATAGTCCAGCACACCGCTGATCAGCAGTTCGCCGGCTTCACCCAGACGGACGGCCGACTCACTCATTTCACGACCTTCTCTGGAGAGTTTTCGGTCGATTCCTTGGCCTTGGCCACTTCGCCAGCCCAGTTGTTGATGGTCTTGTCCAGGTCATTGCCGTTGCGCTGCATGGCATCGGCGAACTGATCGCGGAACAGCTTGCCGATATTGATGCCGTTGATGATCACGTTGCGCAGCTTCCACTCACCGCTGATCTTCTCCAGCGTGTACGACACAGGATAGATCGCACCGTTGCTGCCCTTGACCGTCATGCCGACGCTGGTACGGTCACCCGACTCGTCCCTGGCAGGGTCAACGACGATGCCCTGGTTGTTGTACTCCAGCAAGGCGTTGCCATAGAACTGGAACAGGCCCTTCTTGAAGTTCTCTTCAAAGGTGCGCATCTGTTCCGGCGTGGCTTTACGCGAGTACTTGACCGTCATGATGCTCTTGGAAATGCCTTCGGCATCCACGACCGGCCCCACGATGCTGTTCAGCGCCGCATAAAAGTCCTGCGGGTCCTGCTTGTACTTTTCTTTGTTGGCGGCCAGGTCGGCCAGCAGACGGTTGGTGGTGTCCTGTACCAGATCATGCGCGGAAGGCGCCGCCACGGCGTGAGCCATCAACGGCAACGCCGCCAGTAATACCAACAGGCTACGTCGCAAGGTAGAGATCATGAAAAAATCCTCATTTGGCGTCTTTGCTAACGGTATTGAGCAGGAATTTACCGATCAGGTCCTCAAGCACCAGTGAAGACTGGGTGTCGTGGATGGTCCCGCCATCCTTGAGCAACGTGTCTTCGCCGCCGACGCTGATACCAATGTATTTCTCGCCGAGCAACCCAGCGGTCAGGATAGATGCAGTGGAGTCGGTCGGCAGGTTATCTACGCGTTTTTCCAACTGCAGCGTGACCCGACCGGTGAAACTGTCGCGGTCCAGATCGATAGCCGTAACCTTGCCGATGGTCACACCGGCCATGGTCACTTTAGCTCTGACCGTCAAACCGGCGATATTGTCGAAATATGCGTAAAGTTTATAAGTATCGGTGCTCGAGGTCGGGGACAAGCCACTGACCCGCAAGGCAAGCAACAGCAAAGCCAGGATGCCAGCCAGCAGGAAAAGGCCGACACCGATTTCCAGGGTGCGGTTTTGCATCAGAAATCTCCAAACATCAAGGCGGTCAGAATAAAGTCCAGGCCGAGTACAGCCAACGAGGCGTACACAACGGTCTTGGTAGTGGCACGACTGATCCCCTCTGAAGTGGGCTCGCAGTCATAGCCTTGGAATACGGCGATCCAGGTCACGACAAAGGCGAAAACGATGCTCTTGATGATGCCATTGAGCACGTCATCGCTGAACGTCACGCTGTTTTGCATGTTCGACCAGTAGGAACCTTCATAGACTCCCAGCCAGTCGACGGCCACCCACGAACCGCCCCAGATGCCCACCACGCTGAAAATGATCGCCAGCAACGGCAGGGAAATGAAACCGGCCCACAGCCGTGGCGCGATAATGTATTTGAGCGGGTCGACACCGATCATCTCCAGGCTGGAGAGCTGCTCGGTGGCTTTCATGTTGCCGATTTCCGCGGTCAGCGCCGAACCGGCCCGGCCGGCGAAGAGCAATGCCGTGACCACCGGCCCCAACTCACGCAACAAGGTCAGGGCCACCATCTGCCCCACCGCTTGCTCCGAACCGTAGCTGGACAGGATATTGAAGCCCTGCAGCGCCAGTACCATGCCGATGAATATCCCGGAGACCACAATAATCACCAGGGACATCACGCCCACCGAATGCAGCTGCTTGACCAGCAGGCCGAAGCCGCCGCCGATACTGCCGCGGCCGAACAACACATGAAACAGCATCAGGCTCGAACGCCCGAGCACCGCGAGAACGTCGATGCCCGAGTGGCCGAACAGACGAATTCGCTCCAATAAAGATACTTTGCGCATCAGCGCTTCCCCAGAAGATCTGCGCGGTAGTCCGGCGCTGGAAAGTGAAAGGGTACCGGACCGTCGGGGTCGCCTTTCATGAACTGGCGGATCCGCGGGTTATCGGAATCCATCAGCTCGTCGGGCGTGCCCTGCCCCAGCACCTGGCCATCGCCCACCACATAGATGTAGTCGGCGATGCTCGCGGTTTCCGCCAGGTCATGGGAAACCACGATGCTGGTGATACCCAGCGCGTCATTGAGCAGACGGATCAGGCGCACCAGCACGCCCATGGCAATGGGGTCCTGGCCTACGAACGGCTCGTCGTACATGAGGATCTGCGGGTCCAGGGCGATGGCCCGGGCCAGGGCCACGCGACGTTTCATGCCACCGGACAGCTCGTCGGGCATCAAGTCGATGGCACCGCGCAACCCGACCGCCTGCAACTTGAGCAGGACGATATCGCGGATCATTTCATCCGGCAGCTTGGTATGAACGCGCAGCGGAAAGGCGACGTTCTCGAACACATCGAGATCGGTGAACAGCGCGCCGCTCTGGAACAGCACGCCCATCTGCTTGCGGGCGTCGAACAGATCGCCGCGCGACAATTTGGGCAGGTTCTGGCCATTGACCCAGACTTCACCGCTGCTGGGACGCAATTGCGCGCCCATCAACCGCAGGAGCGTGGTCTTGCCGCAACCGGAAGGCCCCATGATGCCGGTGACCTTGCCCCGCGGAATACGGATATCGACATTATTGAAGATGCTGCGCGCACCGCGCTTGAAGGACAGTCCCTTCAGCTCGACCGCGTAGGCGTTATCGGCACTCATCTAAACTCCTTGCGATGCAGCCTCTCACTCGGACGCTTGGCTCCCTGCCGGGAGTACATGCACCCAGGGCAGGCCGAACTGGCGGCGAACTATATCACTGCTGATACGGAGCCCCCAAGGCCGAAGCCATCCGTGTTCAGGATCACGACAGCCTAAAACAGGCTTTACAGAACAATTCCTGCCTATAGAAGGACAAAGGCTGACGAACTTGCGTGAGGGAATCGATCATTACCGCTATAATCGCCGCCTTTTCATCAGGCTATACGATTTCTGACATGAGCCAATCCAGCGACCTGATTCAATCGGCACAACGCACCATCCGCCTCGAGATAGAAGCCGTACAAGGCTTGCTGCCACATATCGACGCAGATTTCGTACGCGCTTGCGAGATGATTCTGGCCAGCAAAGGCCGCGTAGTAGTGGTCGGTATGGGCAAGTCCGGGCACATCGGCAACAAGATCGCCGCCACCCTGGCCAGCACCGGCACCACCGCGTTTTTTGTCCATCCGGCCGAAGCCAGCCATGGCGACATGGGCATGATTACCCGGGACGACGTGATCCTGGCCCTGTCCAACTCCGGCTCGACCAATGAAATCGTGACCCTGTTGCCGCTGATCAAGCGCCTGGGCATCCAGTTGATCAGCATCACCGGCAACCCTGATTCGCCACTGGCCAAGGCCGCCGAGGTGAATCTCAACGTCCAGGTCGAGCAAGAGGCCTGCCCGCTGAACCTGGCTCCGACCTCCTCGACCACCGCCGCCCTGGTCATGGGCGACGCCCTGGCCGTGGCGCTGCTGGAAGCCCGCGGCTTTACCGCCGAAGACTTCGCCTTCTCCCATCCGGGCGGCGCGCTGGGCCGGCGCCTGCTGCTGAAAGTCGAGAACGTCATGCATGCCGGCGAGCAACTGCCGCAGGTCCAGCGTGGCACGCTGCTCAAGGACGCCTTGATGGAAATGACCCGCAAGGGCCTGGGCATGACCGTCATTGTCGAGGCCGACGGGCGCCTGGCGGGGGTCTTCACCGATGGCGACCTGCGCCGCACCCTGGATCGCACCATCGACATCCACCACACCACAATCGATGAAGTCATGACCGTTCACGGCAAGACCGCCCGCGCCGAAATGCTCGCGGCCGAAGCCCTGAAGATCATGGAGGACAATCGAATCAACGCACTGGTCGTGGTGGACAAGGACGATCGCCCGATCGGCGCCTTCAACCTGTCCGACCTGCTGCGCGCGGGAGTCATGTAATGAGCACGGATCTGCTGCAACGCGGCAAGAACATCAAGCTGGCGGTATTCGACGTCGACGGCGTACTGACCGACGGTCGCCTGTATTTCCTCGAAGACGGCAGCGAATTCAAGACCTTCAACACCCTCGACGGCCAAGGCATCAAGATGCTGATGGCCACGGGCGTGCAGACGGCGATCATCAGCGGCCGCAAGACGCCGGTGGTCGAGCGTCGGGCGAAAAACCTGGGGATTCCCCACCTGTTTCAGGGTCGCGAAGACAAACTGGTGGTGCTGGACGGGCTTCTTGCCCAACTGGGCCTAAGCTATGAACAGGTCGCCTACCTGGGCGACGACCTGCCCGACCTGCCAGTGATCCGCCGGGTCGGCCTGGGCATGGCCGTCGCCAATGCCGCCAGTTTTGTCCGTGAACACGCCCATGGCGTCACCCAGGCCCGTGGCGGCGAAGGCGCCGCCCGCGAGTTCTGCGAGTTGATCCTGCGCGCCCAAGGCAGCCTTGAAGCAGCCCACGCCGCCTACTTATAGAGCCTCCCATGCTGAGCAAAAAGATTCGCAACATCCTGATCTTCGGCATCATCACCGTGTTGTTCCTGGCGGTGGGGTACTGGAACATCAGCCCGGAACGCTTCCTCGACAAGCCGGTCGCGCAGGTCGACGAAAGCGCCATCGACTATTACGCCATCAACGCCCGTAGCGTGCAGTACCTGCCCGACGGCAAGCTGCAGTACGAAATGACTTCCGACAAGGTCGAGCACCTCAAGGCCACCGAGGTAACTCTGCTGACCAAGCCGGACCTGCAGATGTATCGCGGCACCGCCTTCCCCTGGCACGTCCAGAGCGAGCGCGGCGAAGTCAACCCGGACGGCACCCAGGTCGAGTTGATCGATTCGGTGCGGGTTTCGCGCACCGACGAGAAAAATCGCAACCTGCTGATCACCACGACCCGCATGACAGTATTCCCGCAGAAGCAATATGCGCAGACCGATCAAGACGTTAGAATCGACGGCGCCGGCGGCGTGACGACTGGCAAGGGAATGAAAGCGTATTTGAAAGACGGCAGGATGAACCTGCTATCGAACGTAAGAGGACAGTATGAGGCTCGTTAAAACCCTCCCTATTTTGCTCGGTCTGGGCGCAGCACTGGGAAGCGTGAGCGCCTGGGCTCTGCCGAACGATAGCCAGCAACCAATCCGCATCCAGGCCGACGACGCTCAACTGGACGACAAGAATGGCGTAGCCACCTACAGGGGCGACGTGATCATCACCCAGGGCTCGATGAAGGTCACCGGCAATACCGTGACCATCACTCGTACCCAGACCGGTGATATCGACGTGGTGACCTCGGTGGGCAACCTGGCCTACTTCGAGCAGATTCAAACCCAGGGCGACACCAAGCCGGTCCAGGGCTACGGTGTGACCATCCAGTACCACGCCGCGCAGAACCGCGTCGTACTGATCGACCGCGCCAAAGTCGTCGACAAGGACGGCAACATCACCCAGGGCGAGAAAATCGTCTACGACACCAACAAGAAGCTGGCCAGCGCCGGTCGCGCCACCGGCAGCAAGGTCACCGAGTCGCGCCCACGGATCGACATGGTCATCCAGCCGAAAAAGAAAACTGACGAGCAAAAGGCCCAGTAATGGCAACTCTGAAAGCTCAGCACCTGGCCAAGAGCTACAAGAGCCGCCAGGTCGTGCGTGACGTCAGCCTGTCCATCGACAGCGGCCAGATCGTCGGCCTGCTCGGCCCCAACGGCGCCGGCAAGACCACCTGCTTCTACATGATCGTCGGTCTGGTCCAGGCCGATCAGGGACGCATCCTGATCGACGACCTGGATGTCAGCCACCAGCCGATGCACGGCCGCGCCCGCGCCGGGATCGGCTACCTGCCGCAAGAAGCCTCGATCTTCCGCAAGCTTTCGGTGGCCGACAACATCATGGCCATCCTCGAGACCCGCAAGGAGCTCGACAAGGCCGGCCGTCGCCAGGAGCTGGAAAGCCTGCTGCAGGAGTTCCACATCAACCACATTCGCGACAACCTGGGCATGAGCCTTTCCGGCGGTGAACGTCGCCGCGTGGAAATCGCTCGCGCCCTGGCCACCGCACCCAAGTTCATCCTGCTCGACGAGCCCTTCGCCGGCGTGGACCCGATCTCGGTAGGCGACATCAAGCAGATCATTCATCACCTGAAGGCCAAGGGTATCGGCGTGCTCATCACCGACCACAACGTCCGTGAAACCCTGGATATCTGCGAAACCGCCTACATCGTCAACGACGGTCAGCTGATCGCCGAAGGCGACGCCGAAACCATTCTCGCCAACGAGCTGGTCAAGGAAGTTTACCTGGGCCATGAGTTCCGCCTGTAAGCCCTGAGGTGTTTGGCTGGTCGCCAGAGCGCCCGCCCCAATAAAACCCTGCCGTTTTTATTGTTACAGCGCTCTAGGCAAACACTTCAGTTTCAGGCATATAATTTGCTTATGTTTGGCGCTCACGCGCCCTGTAGTGGATGGCGCATGTGCGCCGGCGAATAAGGTGTTAAGCCCCTGCCATGAAACCATCGCTAGTCCTCAGAATGGGCCAGCAGCTGACGATGACACCGCAGCTGCAACAGGCCATCCGCCTGCTCCAATTGTCGACCCTGGACCTGCAACAGGAAATCCAGGAGGCCCTGGAGTCCAACCCGATGCTCGAGCGCCAGGAAGAAGGCGACGACTTCGATAACACCGATCCGCTGGCCGACAACGCCGAGCAGAAACCCAATACCGATATCCAGGAACCCTCCTACCAGGAAACCGCCCCGACGGTGGACAACCTCGAGGACGGCGAATGGAACGAACGCATTCCCAACGACCTGCCGGTCGACACTGCCTGGGAAGACGTCTACCAGACTAGCGCCAGCAGCCTGCCCAGCAACGATGACGACGAGTGGGATTTCACCACCCGCACCTCGGCCGGCGAAAGCCTGCAGAGCCATCTGCTCTGGCAGTTGAACCTGGCGCCCATGTCCGACACCGATCGCCTGATCGCCGTGACCCTGATCGACTGCATCAACAATCAGGGCTATCTGGACGAAACCCTCGAGGAAATCCTCGAAGCCTTCGATCCGGAACTGGACATCGAACTCGACGAAATCGAGGCTGTCCTGCACCGTATCCAGCAATTCGAGCCCGCCGGCATCGGCGCCCGCAACCTGGGTGAGTGCCTGCTGCTGCAACTGCGCCAGCTACCCGCCAAGACCCCTTGGCTGACTGAAGCCAAGCGCCTGGTCAGCGACTTCATCGACCTGCTCGGCAGCCGCGACTACAGCCAGCTGATGCGGCGCATGAAGCTCAAGGAAGACGAACTGCGCCAAGTCATCGAACTGGTACAGAGCCTCAACCCACGGCCGGGCTCGCAAATCGAATCCACCGAAGCCGAATACGTGGTCCCCGACGTCATCGTGCGCAAGGACAACGAACGCTGGCTGGTGGAGCTGAACCAGGAGTCCGTGCCGCGCCTGCGCGTCAACCCACAGTACGCCGGCTTCGTGCGGCGCGCCGACACCAGCGCCGACAACACCTTCATGCGCAACCAGTTGCAGGAAGCCCGCTGGTTCATCAAGAGCCTGCAGAGCCGTAACGAAACCCTGATGAAAGTCGCCACCCAGATCGTCGAGCATCAGCGCGGCTTCCTCGAGTACGGCGATGAGGCGATGAAACCGTTGGTCCTGCATGACATCGCCGAAGCAGTCGGCATGCACGAATCGACGATTTCACGGGTGACCACGCAAAAATTCATGCATACCCCACGGGGCATTTATGAACTGAAATACTTTTTCTCCAGCCACGTAAGTACCTCCGAAGGCGGTGAATGCTCGTCCACGGCGATCCGCGCGATCATCAAAAAACTGGTCGCCGCGGAAAATCAGAAAAAGCCGTTGAGTGACAGCAAGATCGCTGGTTTACTGGAGGCACAAGGCATTCAGGTAGCCCGTCGTACCGTCGCCAAGTACCGCGAATCCCTGGGGATCGCGCCTTCCAGCGAACGGAAGCGGTTGATGTAGCCGCCGGGCTCGCCACAGCGTTCCAGTGGCAGGTCAATCGACCTGCCGCTTTATGCACTGGCAACGAAGGAGAAGCTGTATGCAAGTCAACATCAGTGGACACCAACTGGAAGTGACCGAACCTCTGCGCGCTTACATCGGCGAAAAACTCGACCGACTTGAGCGGCACTTTGACAAGATTACCAATGTGCAGGTAACGCTGGCCGTCGAAAAACTGAAGCAGAAAATCGAGGCCACGCTGCATATCCATGGTGGGGAAGTCGTCGCCAATGCAGAACATGACGACATGTATGCCGCAATCGACTTGCTCACGGACAAGCTTGACCGCCAACTGAAAAAGCATAAGGAAAAGCAACTCCACCTTCTCCAAGGCACGGGTCGCTAACACTCCCCTCCCATGATCCGACTTGAAAGCATCCTGACCCCCGGCCGTTCCCTGGTGAACGTGCCGGGCGGCAGTAAAAAACGCGCCCTCGAACAAATTGCCAACCTGATCAGCCGCGAAGTGCCCGATCTGGAGATGCAAGATGTCTTCGAAAGCCTGATTGCCCGTGAAAAACTGGGCTCTACCGGTTTTGGCAACGGCATCGCCATTCCACACTGCCGCCTTAAAGGCTGTGAGTCGCCCATCAGTGCCCTGATGCACCTGGACGCTCCCATCGATTTCGACGCCATCGACGGCGCACCGGTCGACCTGCTGTTCGTACTGCTGGTCCCGGAAGCCGCCACCGATGCGCACCTGGAACTGCTCCGGCAGATTGCCAGCATGCTGGACCGCAAAGAAGTGCGCGACAAGCTGCGCAGCGCCACCAGCAACGAAGCCTTGTACAAGGTTGTCCTGGACGAACAGAACGGTCAGTAATCATGCGCTTGATCATCGTCAGCGGCCGGTCCGGCTCAGGTAAAAGCACCGCCCTCGATGTACTCGAGGACAATGGTTATTACTGCATCGACAACCTGCCGGCCGGGCTGTTGCCCGAACTGGCCGAGCGGGCGCTGATCCATACCGAACTGACACAGCCACTGGTCGCCGTGTCGATCGACGCCCGCAACCTGCCAAGCCACCTGTCGCGCTTCCCCGAACTGCTCGAAGAAGTCCGCAGCCGGCATATCCAGTGCGATGTGGTGTACCTGGACGCTGACGAAGAAACCCTGCTCAAGCGCTTTTCCGAAACCCGCCGCCGTCATCCCTTGAGCAGTAACAATCGCTCACTGGCCGAGGCGATCCAGGACGAAAGCCATCTGCTGGGACCGATCGCCGACCTCGCCGATCTCAAGGTCAACACCACCAACCTGAACCTCTATCAACTGCGCGATACCATCAAGTTGCGCCTGTTGAACCAGCCGGAGCCGGGCACCGCCTTTCTGGTGGAGTCCTTCGGATTCAAGCGTGGCATGCCGGTCGATGCCGACCTGGTGTTCGATGTGCGCTGCCTGCCCAACCCGTACTGGAAACCCGAGTTGCGCGCCCAGTCCGGACTCGACCAGCCGGTTGCCGAATACCTGGCCGCCCAGCCAGACGTCGAGGAAATGTTCCAGGACATCTCCAGCTACCTGCTGAAATGGTTGCCCCGTTTCGCCGCCAGCAACCGCGCCTACGTCACTATTGCCATTGGTTGCACGGGCGGCCACCATCGCTCGGTCTACCTGACCGAACGCTTGGGCCAAGTCCTGCAAAAGTCCCTGAAGAACGTCCAGGTTCGCCACCGCGACCTTAGCTGAAAGGATCTACCCCGCGATGCCTGCTCTGGAAATTGAAATCATCAACAAACTGGGCCTGCATGCCCGTGCCTCGGCAAAGTTCGTCGGCGTGGCCGGCCAGTTTCCTTGCCAGATCCGCGCAGGGAGAACGCCGGAGTCGATGGTCGACGGCAAGAGCATCATGGCAATGATGATGCTGGCCGCGGGCAAGGGCACCAAGATTCATCTGAAGACCGAAGGCGAACAGGAGCAGGAGGCGCTGGAAGCGCTGGTGGCACTGATTAACAACTTCTTCGACGAAGGCGAGTAAGGTCGGCAGGGCAAACCTGCCGAAAGGCACTCAAGCGAGTGCCGTATCCATGACCATCATCAGGCAAAAGCCGACACACAAGCCCAGGCTGGCCAGCTTCTCATGACCGTTGCGTCGGGATTCGGGAATCACTTCGTGGGTCACCACCAGCAGCATCGCCCCCGCCGCCAACGCCAGCCCGAGCGGCAACAGCATCTCGGCCAGGCTCACCAGCCACGCACAAAGCAACGCGAACACCGGCTCCACCAGGCCTGAAGCGGCACCGATCAGGAATGCCTTGACCCGAGACATGCCGGCGCCAGCCAGCACCAGGGCAATCACCAGGCCTTCCGGCACATCCTGCAAGGCAATCCCCATAGCCAGGCTATCCGCCTCCGGCATGCCGCCACCCGCGGAAACACCCACGGCCATTCCTTCGGGAATGTTGTGGGCGATGATGGCAAACACAAACAGCCAGATTCGCGGCGGGATGACCGGATGCTCAAGAGTGCCCACCAGCTTCTCCGGGCTGCCTCCTGACACCTTGCGATCCACCAGAAACAACCCCAAGGCACCGAGCATGATGCCGAAGCTGATCAGGCCACTCGAAGCCCAGGGCGACAACCCGAGTTTTTCCGCCGCGGCGATCCCGGGCACGATCAGCGAAAAGGCCGTGGCCGCCAGCATCACCCCAGCGCCGAATCCCAACAGGGTGTCACTCAGCGCCAGCGGCATCTTCCGAATGACCAGCACCGGCACTGCCCCCAGCGCGGTTCCCAGGGCACAGACCGCCCCGCCCTGCAACGCACGCAACAAGCGCGGCTCCAGGTCCAGCCAGGACAAGCCCTGGGCAACCAGCAATGCAGTGCCCGCCAACAGCAACAGCGAACCGAATGCGTAACGAAACATCCGCCCGCTGCCGATCGTCAGTGTTTCAGTGCCCATAGTCAGCCTTAGGTCTTTTTATAGGAGGGGGCTCAAACCAGTGCGGCCTGGTAGCGCTGGGCTACTTCGGGCCAATTGATCACGTTGTAGAACGCATTGATGTATTCCGGCCGCCGGTTCTGGTAACGCAGGTAATACGCGTGCTCCCATACGTCCAGACCGAGAATCGGGGTATTGCCGTTCATCAATGGGCTGTCCTGGTTGCCGCTGCTCTCGACGACCAGGGTCTTTTGCGGGGTCACGCTGAGCCAGGCCCAACCGCTGCCGAAACGCGTGAGCGCGGCCTTGGTGAAGGCCTCCTTGAAACTCTCGAAACCGCCCAGCTGCTCGTCGATCGCCTGGCCCAGCGCACCGTTCGGCTTGCCTCCGCCGCTCGGCGCCATCACCGCCCAGAACAACGAATGGTTGGCATGGCCACCGCCCTGGTTGATCACCGCTGCA
The DNA here is from genome assembly GCF_900215185.1 of Pseudomonas sp. LAMO17WK12:I10. Classification (NCBI taxonomy): domain Bacteria; kingdom Pseudomonadati; phylum Pseudomonadota; class Gammaproteobacteria; order Pseudomonadales; family Pseudomonadaceae; genus Pseudomonas; species Pseudomonas sp. LAMO17WK12:I10. Next base: position 124,663 of record NZ_OBDX01000010.1, read on the forward strand.
CGCAGTTTCTCCGGCAACTGCTGGACCCCGGCCACCAGTTTCTCTACTGACCAGTCGGCCCATTCGGTACCTTCCACAGCCGCGTTGAGGTTGTTGATGTAGGTCTGGTGATGCTTGGTGTAGTGAATTTCCATGGTCTGCGCATCGATGTGCGGTTCCAGGGCATCGTAGGCGTAGGGCAATGCAGGCAAGGTAAAGGACATATCAATGTGCTCCGTAATGAGGGGCATTCGGCGTCGCGGTGCCGGCAGTCGATTGCGCGATATTGCTCTCCAGCAGGCGATGCGTACGGGGGTATTCACCGTGCTCACTAATGAAGTTGAGCAACTCAACGTAAGTCTTGCTGCTCTGGCGCAGCGCGGCTTCCCGCAGCGCCGGCGCCAGGCGGCTGTCCTGCATGGTCTGCAACAACCGCTGATGGATGGCGCAGAGGTACTCCGCGCTCTCCTCCGGCTGGTTCAGGCGCAGGTGCAGGTCCGCCAGGTTGTGATGGGAGATGACACAGGCCGCCACCGCTTCGTCGGCATCGCTCCAGCGCTCGAACAACACCTGCGCCAGGGCCAGGGCCTGCAAGTAATACTCGCGGGCATCCACCAGGTCGCCCTGCATGAAGAAACGGTTTGCCCTTTCGATCGTGCGTTTCCAGTGCTCCATGGTGAACCTCCAAAGCGATGTCGGGATTTACACGCCGCCCGCGGTGAGTTTTTCCGGGTCGAGCAGGATCTCCAGCTGGCTGCGTGACAGATCAGTGTGTTCAAGGGCGACATCGATCACCGGGCGCCCCTGCTTGTAGGCGGTCTTGGCGATTTCAGCGGCCTTCTGGTAACCGATGATCGGATTGAGCGCCGTGACCAGGATCGGGTTGCGCGACAGCGCCTCCTTGAGCTTGGGCTCGTTGACCTTGAAGCTGGCAATCGCCTTGTCCGCCAACAGACGGCTGGAATTGGCCAGCAACTCGATGCTGCTCAACAGGTTCTGGGCAATGATCGGCAGCATGACGTTCAGCTCGAAGTTGCCCGACTGCCCCGCCACCGTGATGGTCATGTCGTTACCGATCACCTGCGCCGCCACCATCGCCGTGGCCTCCGGAATCACCGGGTTAACCTTGCCGGGCATGATCGAAGACCCCGGCTGCAATCCTTCCAGTTCGATTTCGCCGAGACCGGCCAACGGCCCGGAGTTCATCCAGCGCAGGTCGTTGGCGATCTTCATCAAGGTGACCGCGATGGCCTTGAGCTGGCCCGAGACCGCCACCGCGGTGTCCTGGGAGCCGATCAGGGCGAACAGGTTCTTGCCCGGGGTGAACCGCACCTGGGTCAGGCTGCTCAGCTGCCGGCTGAAACCCGCGGCGAACTGCGGGTGAGCGTTGATCCCAGTGCCCACGGCCGTGCCACCCTGCGCCAGGGATTGCAGGCTCGGCAGCAGATCCTGCAGGTGACCGATATTGGCCTTGAGCTGCTGCGCCCAGCCTTCCAGCACCTGGCTCATACGCACCGGCATCGCGTCCATCAAGTGAGTGCGGCCGGTCTTGATGAAGGGATGGACCTCGACCGCCTTGCGCTCGATGACGTGCACCAGATGCACCAGCGCCGGCAGCAGTTGTTCGTGCAAGCCCAGCGCGGCGCTGACATGGATGGTGGTCGGAATGATGTCGTTGCTGCTCTGCCCGCAGTTCACATGGTCGTTGGGGTTGACCGGTTCGCCGAGCAGGCGGCTGGCCAGGGTGGCAATGACTTCGTTGGCATTCATGTTGGAACTGGTGCCGGACCCGGTCTGGAAGATATCCACCGGGAAATGCTGCATGAAGTCGCCTTCCAGCAGGCCCTGGGCAGCGTCGACTATGGCCTTGCCCTGGGATTCGCTCAGTTGCTTGAGCTCGACGTTGGCCTTGGCCGCGGCCGCCTTGGCCAGGATCAGCGCGCGGATGAACTGCGCCGGCATGCGCTGGTGGCTGATGGGAAAGTTATCCACCGCACGCTGGGTCTGTGCGCCATACAGCGCCTGCTCCGGAACATGCAGTTCGCCCATGCTGTCGCATTCGATACGGGTATTACTCATCGGGAAATCCTTGCACCAGTTCGATAAGGGGAATGGATGGCAGCAACGAGCAGGTCGCCAGTTGCCAGGCATGGCTTTGCCAGCGCTTGAGCCGGCATTTGCAGAAAGACAGGCGTTCCAGGTCACGCAACGGGCGCCAGGCCTGGTCCAGGCACTGGCTGCGCCAATGCCAGGGCAGCGCGGTATCGGTGGCAGTATCGAGCAGCAGGCGGAATGAGGTTTCGGCAATCAGCCAGGGCGAGGTGGCGGTGCAACACGCCAGATAGCGCCCTTCGGCCAGGTAATGCTCGATCAGCCGCGGCTCGTCCGGATCGAGGGCACAACGGATCTGGCGGCTCATCCAGCGCCAGCTTTCGAGGTAAGGCTGCTCGTGCAAGGCAGAACTCATGACCTGGGCTCATTCGATAATGAGATTTATTATTATATGATATTGAGAATCAAAACAAGCTCAAGACCAGGCTATCCACACAGGTCGCTACGGTTTGTCAGTGGCCGAAACCCAGGAAATAAAAAAGCGCGCGCCCCGGACGGGACGCGCGCTTTGGTTGATGTCGTCGCAGCTTAGCTGCCAGCGACCGTCATGCGTTCGATCAATACCGAACCGGTGCGAATGTTGCTGCGCAGCTCCAGATCGTTACCGACGGCGATGATCTGCTTGAACATGTCACGCATGTTGCCGGCAATGGTGACTTCCTGGACAGCGAACTGGATTTCGCCATTTTCGACCCAGAAACCGGCCGCGCCTCGGGAATAATCGCCGGTGACCATGTTCAAGCCGTGGCCCATCAACTCGGTGACCAGCAGGCCCCGGCCCATGCGACGCAGCAAGGCCGCCTGGTCTTCCTCGCCATGGGTGACGAACAGGTTGTGCACACCACCGGCGTTGGCGGTGCTGGGCAGGCCGAGCTTGCGCCCGGAATAAGTCCCCAGCACGTAGGACACCAGTTCGCCGTTCTCGACGAAAGGCTTGGCGTAAGTAGCCAGGCCATCGCCATCGAAGGCCGAACTGCCCAGAGCGCGCATCAAGTGCGGACGCTCATCGATGGTCAGCCATTCGGGGAACAGCCGCTGCCCCAAGGCGCCTTCGAGGAAGGACGACTTGCGGTACAGGTTGCCGCCGGAAATCGCCCCCAGGAAGCTGCCAAACAGACCGCCGGCCAGTTCCGCGGAAAACAGCACCGGCACTTCGCAGGTCGGTACCGGGCGCGCGCCCAGGCGGCTCGCGGCACGTTGCGCGGCGCGCTGGCCGATAGTCACCGGGTCCGTCAACAGATGGCCCTGGCGATTGACGTCATACCAGTAGTCACGCTGCATCTGACCGTCGGCTTCGGCGATCATCACGCAACTCAAGCTGTGCCGAGTCGAAGCATAACCGCCGATAAAACCGTGGCTGTTGCCGTACACGCGGCAGCCCTGGTGGGTGCTCAGGGTGGTGCCGTCAGCGTTCTTGATCCGGCTGTCGGCGGCAAAGGCCGCGGCTTCACAGGCCAGCGCCTGTTCGATGGCTTGCTCCGGGGTAATGTCCCAGGCGTGGAACAGGTCGAAGTCCGGCACGTCCCGGGCCATCAGGGCGGCATCGGCCAACCCAGAGCTTTCGTCTTCCGAGGTGTGCTTGGCGATAGCCAGGGCCGCGGCAACGGTTTCGCGAATGGCCTCGGGGCCACTGGCCGAGGTGCTGGCCGAGCCCTTGCGCTGGCCGACATACAGCGTGATGCCAAAACCCTGGTCGCGATTGAACTCGACGGTTTCCACTTCCCGCTGGCGAACCGAAGTCGACAGGCCCTGCTCCAGAGAAACCGCCACTTCGCAGGCACTGGCACCCTGGCGCTTGGCCTCGGCGATGATCTGCTCGACTTGTTCCTGCAGTGCCGGCAAAGCCTGCGGGCCGACGCTTTGTGCTGCACTCATGGTTTTCTCCACTCAAATTCTGCTTTCGGTTAAGGCCTTCGAGCGACCGGGCCGGACAAGCGGCCCCCGACTGGTTATCATGGCGGCGTTTCTTTGCGGACTGCCACCATGGTTGATTCTTACGACGACTCCCTCGATGGGGAGAAAAGCAAATCCCAGGTCAAACGCGAGCTGCATGCTCTGGTTGACCTCGGCGAGCGCCTTACAACACTCAAGCCCGACTTGCTGAACAAACTGCCGTTGACCGACGCTCTGCGCCGGGCCCTGGCGGATGCGCCCAAGCATGTCGCCCATATCGCGCGCAAACGCCACCTGCAATTCATCGGCAAGCTGATGCGCGATCAGGACACCAGCGCGATCCTGGTGCTGCTGGACCAGCTCGACGCCTCGACTCGCCAGTACAACGAACGTTTCCATGGCCTGGAGCGCTGGCGCGATCGCTTGATCGCGGGCGATGACGCGGTCCTGGAAAAGTTCGTCACCGACTATCCAGAAGCGGATCGTCAGCAGCTGCGCTCCCTGATCCGTCAGGCCCAGCATGAGGTGGCCCATAACAAGCCGCCTGCCTCCAGCCGTAAAATCTTCAAATACATCCGCGAGCTGGACGAGACTCAACGCGGCCTGCGCTGAGCCTCGACTCGGGTGGGTTGCCCGGCAACTCACCCGCCGCTTCACTTCTTAAGCGCCCGTGCCACCCACGGTGATCGCATCGATCTTCAAGGTCGGCTGGCCGACACCCACCGGCACTGACTGCCCATCCTTGCCACAGGTCCCAACGCCACTGTCCAGCGCCAGGTCGTTACCGACCATCGACACCCGGCTCATGGCTTCCGGCCCGTTGCCGATCAGGGTCGCGCCCTTGACCGGGGCGGTGATCTTGCCGTCTTCGATCAGATACGCCTCGCTGGTGGAGAACACGAACTTGCCACTGGTGATGTCCACCTGACCTCCGCCCAGGTTGGCGCAATAGATGCCCTTTTTCACCGAAGCAATGATTTCCGCCGGATCGCTTTCGCCACCCAGCATGTAGGTGTTGGTCATGCGCGGCATCGGCAGGTGCGCATAAGACTCGCGACGACCGTTGCCGGTGCGGGCCACGCCCATCAGGCGGGCATTGAGTTTGTCCTGCATGTAGCCCTTGAGCACACCGTTCTCGATCAGGGTGGTGCATTCGGTCGGGGTGCCTTCGTCGTCGATGCTCAGCGAACCGCGCCGCCCGGCCAGGGTGCCGTCGTCGACGATGGTGCAGAGTTTCGAGGCCACCATTTCGCCCATGCGGCCGCTGTAGGCCGAGCTGCCCTTGCGGTTGAAATCGCCTTCCAGGCCATGCCCCACTGCTTCGTGCAACAGCACGCCGGACCAGCCCGAACCCAGTACCACCGGCAAGGTGCCGGCTGGCGCGGGGATGGCTTCCAGGTTGACCAGGGCCTGGCGCAATGCCTCACGGGCGTAGCCCATGGCGCGGTCTTCACTGAGGAAATAACGGTAGTCGGTACGCCCACCGCCGCCATGACCGCCACGCTCGCGGCGACCGTTCTGCTCGACGATCACGCTGACGTTGAAGCGCACCAAAGGCCGCACATCCGCCGCCAGGCCGCCATCGGTGGAGGCCACGAGGATGCGCTCCCAGACCCCGGCCATGCTGACGCTGACCTGCTGGATGCGTGGGTCCAGAGCACGGGTCGCGGCGTCGACTCGCTTGAGCAGCTCGACCTTTTCCGCGCGGCTGATGACTTCCAGGGGGTTGTCCGGCGCATACAGCTGGGCCACATCCTGGGTGGTAAAGGCCTGCACGGTGCCGTTCTGCCCGGCGCGGGAAATCGAGCGCGCGGCCCGGGCAGCCAGGCCGAGCGCTTCAAGGGTGATGGCATTGCTGTAGGCAAAACCGGTTTTCTCACCCGACTGCGCCCGCACGCCAACGCCCTGGTCCAGATTGAAGCTGCCTTCCTTGACGATGCCGTCCTCCAGCGACCAGGACTCGGAAATCTGCCCCTGGAAATACAGGTCGGCGGCATCGATACCCGGGCCGGCCAGATCGCCGAGCACGCCCTGCAGGCTTTCCAGCGTCACGCCACCGGGCGCCAGAAGGTGTTCACTGACTGAAGATAACAACCCGCTCATATGCTTTACGCCTTAAATTCGTCGTTCTTAAGCAAGTCGCTGCGCGCCTTGCGAGAAAAAGCGCCGGTGACTGGCCACCGGCATGCGCGCCCGGATGGACGCCTGTTCGCTGCTGTCGCGCTCGGCCAGCAGCACGGCCTCGCCTTGATCCTGCTGCGCCAGCACCCGGCCCCAGGGGTCGACGATGGCCGCATGGCCGAAGGTCTCCCGGGGTCCCGGATGAATGCCGCCCTGCGCCGCCGCCAGCAGGTAGCACTGGGTTTCGATGGCCCGGGCGCGGATCAATACGTCCCAATGCGCCGCGCCGGTCACGGCGGTGAACGCCGAAGGAGCGCTGATCAGCTCCGCCCCGGCGGCTCGCAATTCGCTGTACAGCTCGGGGAAACGCAGGTCGTAGCACACGGTCAGGCCAACCCGGCCCACCGGCGTATCCGCCACCACCACCTGCTCTCCATGAGCATAGTCATCCGACTCCCGGTAACGGCCGCGATTGTCGGCCACGTCCACGTCGAACAGATGCAGCTTGTCGTAGCGCGCCACTTGCTCGCCATGCTCGTCGATCAGCAGCGAGCAGGCACGGGCCTTGGTCTCCGGCTGGTCCACCGGAGGCAGCGGCAAGGTACCGGCGACTATCCATAACTTGAGGTCGCGGGCGGCCTGTTTCAACCAGGGCAGGATCGGGCCTTCGCCCCGGGCCTCGGCCCGACCGATGGCCGCCGCATCGCGGCGCCCCATGGCGGCGAAGTTCTCCGGCAGCACAGCCAGGCGCGCACCGCCGGCAGCAGCCCGCTCCAGCAGTTGGCGCGCCTGCTGTAGATTGGCCAGAACGTCGCTCTGGCTGACCATTTGAATCACCGCAAGGGACATGGCGCACTCCAGGTTGGATATGTGGCCATGCTACTCCATAGGCCCGGGCCGCGGTTTTTCAAAAAGGTTTGTCGAAGGTGATTTTCGGGTCCTTCCAGGGACCCTTGACGCTGTACTGGACGCTGGCGAAGCGCGACACCCGGTCGCCGATCAGCTTGTCGATCAGGAACAACGCCCCGCCGACCGCCGGCGCACCGACGATCAGCGCGGCGATCGGCAGATTGTTGGTCACCGGCAGCGTCACCAGCAGCTTCGAATCCACCTGGTCGGCCACCAGGTCCAAGGTACCATTGAGCTCCAGATTGCTCGACGGCCCGGTCAGGGTGATGGGCTCACGGGTCACGTAGACACCGTTGCTGGCCACCAGCAAACCCTTGACCCGGTCGTAGCTCAGGCCCTTGCCGAACAGGTCGGAGAAGTCCAGGCGCAAGCGCCGGCCAATGGAATTGAAGTTCAGCAGACCGAATACCCGCAAGGCCTGCGCCCCGCCTTCGACTTCCACGAACTGGCCTTTGCGCAGGGTCGCATCCAGGCTGCCCGAGAACCGCTTGAGCCCGACCCAGGCCGGCGACCCGGGCCAGCGCCCGTCCACATCCATATGGAACTCTTCGCTGGTCACGGTCGGCGCAAAGCCCCAGCCCTTGAGCACGTCCGCCAGGTTCTTGCCGCCCAGGCGGCCCTTGTACCAGCTGGTGGCCGCGCCGGGTTCGCCCTCCCAGCCGCCGGAGCCTTGCAGGACCATGCCCTTGAGACCCAGGTCGAGGCTGTTGAAAGCCATGCCCTTGGCGGTTGGGCGCACTTTCAGCGACCAGGCGCCGATCAGGTCATTGCCCTGGTACAGCTGATTGATCGAGAGATCCAGCGCCGGGACTTTCTTCGGGTCGACCGAAGCCAGCGGGTCCGGCGCGTTTTCGTCGGCCTGCACCGTCGGATCGGCGGCCGGCAGGCGCACATACTGCAGATTGATCGCCATCGGCGCCGCCTTGGCATCGGGAATCGCCACGTTGCCCTTGGCTTGCTGGCTGTCGAGCTGCAGGGCCCAGGAAGACGGCTTGCGCGTCAACTGCACGCGGGCCTCGTCCAGGGTGGTGCCGAAACCGCTGAGCTTGCCGACCCGGAAGTCGGCGCCACTGAGCAGCTGCTTGGCGCTACCGCCCGCGTCCTGCCCGGCATACCGATCGACCAGCGCCTTCCACGGCTCCACATCCAGTTCCGATAGCACACCGCGCACCCGCAAGCCCTTGCCCCCCGGCAACACGGCGTCGCCTTCGCCGAGGAACAGCTCGCCACGGCCATCGGCAAAGTTTCCGCTCGGCGCGGCGAAAGTAAAGTTGGCCAGATCGCCGTAATCGAACCAGTAACGTCGCTCGGCGCCCTGCAAGGTCATGCGCAATACGCTGTCACGCCCCTGGCTGGCCGCCATGCCGAAAGGCGCAGGCAAGTCGACGGCAACCCCCTTGAGGCTGGAACTGACCATCAATTGGCTGTCCGCGCCATCGAGGTTGAGCTGCAACTGGTAGGGAATATCGCCGGAAACCGGCAGTGGCTGGTTGTATTTCAGCCATTGCGTGAGCTTATTGACCGACACCTGGCCCTTGGCGACGACCCGGGTATCGAGCTTGCCAGGACGGCCGTCGGCAAAAATCTGTGCGGTCACCGGGCGCTCGAAGGCCTGGGCGCTGATGCCCTGGCCGCTCAGCCCTTTGCTGCTGTCGAAGCGGAAATCGCCCTTGAGCTGGCTCAATTCCAGCTCCGGCTCGCTCAATTTGAGCCGTGCCTTGTTGGTCTTGAAGTCCACCAGCACCTTCGGCTCTTCGCCCTTGACCAGCGGGATATCCAGCTTCAGCTTGCCCTGCAGATCGCCATCGCCCTGCCAGCCGGCAAAGGTCGGACCCGTGCCGATCGGCGCCTCCTGAAGGATCTTCAAGCCATCGCCCAGGCCACCGGCGAACTCGCCGTCGATAAACATGTGGGGACTTTGCCCGGCGGGCACATGGGGAATATTGACGTAGACATCCTTCACCTGGGTGTCGAGCAACTGCCCCTGGCTGGCCAGGATGCGCACACCGCTGTCTTCGATGAACACATCGCCGCTGACCTTGCCGATGTGCGGCCAGCCCGGCTGGAAGGCCAGCTCGGCATCGTGCACCTTGAAAAACAGGCTGATGCTGCGCGCGGTGTCGGCTGCGCCATGGTTCAGCGAACCCTGGTACTGGAAGAAACCTTCATCCACCGCGCCCTTGAGGATTGCCGTGCGCAGCCACTCGTCCAGGGCCGGGCTGAGCACCTTGGGCAGGTACTTGGCGGTGTAACGACCGTCGCCATCGACCAGCCCGACCCGCAGATCCATATAGTCTTCCTGGGTGTGGTCGAAATGCAGGCGGATCAGGAAGTCGCCGGCGATCTTGCCCTCCTCGCCCAGGACCTTGAGGTACGGCGCGATCAGGGTGAACCCCTGCTGATCGAGCTTCCAGGTCAGCCGGGCATTGGCCTGCAGGTACTGCCAGGGCTTGGCGAAGATCGGGTCCAGGTGCAAGGCAAAGTCCTTGCTGTCCATGCGCAGCTCGCCCTGCCCCAAGTCGCCGCTGATGCTGCCGCTGACGTTACGGGCCGCCGGCGCGCCGCGATAGGCGTTGAACCCGACCTGCTCCAGGTTGGCGGCAAAACTCAGGCGCTGATCGCCGCTGACCTGCGGCCGGAAGTCGAACAGGATGTTGCGCAGCGCGCCGGTGACCTTGAGGTTGTCGATGACAGTCGCGACCTTTTCCGGCAACGGCGCCCAGGCATCCAGGACCGGCGTGATCGGCGTCAGGTCAAGGCGGTCGGCCTGCAAGTGCCAGAGTTCTTCGGCACTGTTGACGGTGCCGGTCTGTTGCAGCTGCAGGCGGGACTCCCAGCGCGTCTCGCCGATGTTCATGGCCAGCGAGTCGAAGGCGACGCTGAGGCCCTGCTCGTTGCGCTGGAAATAGGCATTGAGCGCCAGATTCTTCACGGTGACCGGTTTGCGCTCGTCATAGGCCCCGCTGACCTGCGGCGCGTTCAGGCGCGCGACCATGCTTTGCAGCAGGCCATCGCCCCAACTGAGCCAGAACTCGCCACCGGCCTTGAGTTCGGAGAACGTCCACTGTTGGGTCACGCGCGGCGGCAGCCATTTCGCCCAGTCGCTTTGCGGCAGGCTCAGGTAGGCGTCGGCCTGCCCTTCGCGCCAGGCGCTGGCGCGGATTCGCGTGCGCAAGCTGACAGCCAGAGGCTGACCGTCCGGCAGGGTCAGGCGCGCATCCAGGCGTTGACGGCTGGGGCCAACACGCAGATTGAGGCCGACGTAGGTCAAGGCAATCGCAGGATGATCGAGCGGTTGCAGGGTCACCTGGCTGTCGAGCACCGACAGCTCACTGAGCATCTGCATGCGGTTGAGCAACTGCTCGGGGTCGAGAGGCTGGTTATCCTGCACCGGCAGGCCTTCGAGCGCCCAGCGCCCATCCGGACCTTCCTTCAGGCTCAGGTTGAGGCCGCTGAATTCAAGGTGCTTGACCCGCAGTTGGCGCGCCAGGGCGCTGCCGGGCAGATCGGGCGCCACCCGCACCTGATCCAGGCGCAAGGCGTTGGCGCCCTCGCCAACTGTCACATCGTGGGCCAGCAGGATGGGCGAGAAACCGCTCCAGCTGCCTTCCAGCCGACCGATCTGCACCGGCATGCCCAAGGCTTCCTGAGCCTTGGCCTGGACCTCGGCCCGATATTCAGCCACCAGCGGGGTCAGCTCCCGACCCAGGCTGACGTACAAGGCCGTCAGTACCAGCAGTAACGCACAAAGCCCCAGCCCCCAGCGGGTCAGAGCAGCGAGAAAGCGCATCAGACGCTCCATGTCAGTTGGCCCCCGTGGCAAGAGTCATGTGAAAACCGGGGCCAGCTGTATCCGGTAAATGTAGGGTACGCGGACTCAGAGCAGCACCACGTCGTATTGTTCCTGGGAATACATGGTTTCGACCTGAAAACGGATGGTCCGGCCGATAAAGGCCTCCAGCTCCGCGACGTTGCCCGACTCTTCGTCGAGCAGCCGGTCGACCACTTTCTGGTTCGCCAGGACCCGATAACCTTCGGCCTGATAGGCCCGCGCCTCCCTCAGGATTTCCCGGAAGATTTCGTAGCAGATGGTTTCCGGGGTTTTCAGCTTGCCGCGGCCCTGGCAGCTGCTGCAGGGCTCGCACAGCACCTGCTCAAGACTTTCCCGGGTACGCTTGCGGGTCATCTGCACCAGGCCCAACTCGGTGATGCCGATGATGTTGGTCTTGGCGTGATCGCGCTCCAGCTGTTTCTCCAGGGTGCGCAGCACCTGGCGCTGGTGTTCTTCATCTTCCATGTCGATGAAGTCGATGATGATGATCCCGCCCAGGTTGCGCAGGCGCAGCTGGCGGGCAATGGCGGTCGCCGCTTCGAGATTGGTCTTGAAGATGGTTTCTTCGAGGTTGCGGTGACCGACGAAAGCCCCGGTGTTGACGTCGATGGTGCTCATGGCTTCCGCCGGGTCGACCACCAGGTAACCGCCGGACTTGAGCGGTACCTTGCGCTCAAGGGCCTTCTGGATTTCGTCTTCGACGCCATACAGGTCGAAGATCGGCCGCTCGCCCGGATAATGCTCCAGGCGATCGGCAATTTCCGGCATCAGCTCGGCGACGAACTGCGTGGTTTTCTGGAAGGTTTCCCGGGAATCGATGCGGATCTTCTCGATCTTCGGGCTGACCAGGTCGCGCAGGGTACGCAGGGCCAGGCCCAGGTCTTCGTAAATGACACTGGGGGCGCCGATGGTCTTGATCTGCGCGCCGATCTGGTCCCACAGGCGACGCAGGTAACGGATGTCCATCATGATTTCGTCGGCGCCCGCGCCCTCGGCGGCGGTACGCAGGATAAAACCACCGGCTTCCTTGATGCCTTCCTGGGCCACGCAATCGCTGACCACCTGTTTCAGGCGCTCGCGCTCGGCTTCGTCCTCGATCTTCAGCGAGATGCCGACATGGGCGGTGCGCGGCATGTACACCAGGTAGCGCGAAGGGATCGACAGCTGGGTGGTCAGGCGCGCGCCCTTGGAGCCGATCGGGTCCTTGGTCACCTGCACCACCAGGCTCTGCCCCTCATGGACCAGGGCGCCGATGCTTTCCACCGCCGGCCCTTCGCGCAGGGAGATTTCCGAGGCATGAATGAATGCCGCGCGATCCAGGCCGATATCGACGAACGCCGCCTGCATGCCGGGCAGAACCCGGACCACCTTGCCTTTATAGATATTGCCGACAATCCCGCGACGCTGGGTCCGCTCGACATGGACTTCTTGCAGCACACCGTTTTCGACCACCGCCACGCGCGACTCCATCGGCGTGATGTTGATCAGAATCTCTTCACTCATGGCAGGGTCTCGTTCAGGCATATTCACTATGGATGGCCGCATCGGTAGGTACGGCGCTTAGCGCTCTGCAAGGTTTTGCCAACAGGGTATGCCGAAATGGCCAAGTAATTCTGCGGTTTCGCATACCGGCAGGCCGACGACAGCGGAATAACTGCCATTGAGCCCTGCCACGAATACCGCCGCAAGTCCCTGGATGCCATAGCCACCAGCCTTGTCGCAGGGCTCGCCGCTGGCCCAGTAGCGGGCCGCTTCGTCATCGCCGATCGCCCGGAAGCGCACCAGGCTGCGGACCACCCGCGACTCGCAGCGCTGGCCATCGAGCACGGCAATGGCGGTCAGCACTTCATGTTCGCGATCCGACAGGGCCATGAGCATCGACTGCGCATCGGCCTGGTCCAGGGGTTTGCCCAGGATCCGCCCCTCCAGGACCACCGCGGTGTCGGCGCCCAGGACACAGGCCGCAGACTGGCCATCGGCGATCAGCGCGTACCCGGCCGCCGCCTTGTCGCGCGCCAGGCGCTCGACATAGGCCGCTGGGTTTTCATCGGGGAGAGGGGTTTCATCGATATCCGCGCTGATGGCGGTAAAAGGCACGCCGATCTGCGTGAGCAGTTCCCGTCGACGCGGCGAGCCTGAAGCGAGGTAAAGCGATTTCATCAAGACATCTCCCTGTCGAGGTACGGGCAAATGCCTGACCGAATCAGTTGATTTTGAAACGTCGGCGCAACCCGCGCAAACCGAAGCTGACCCAAGGCCAGAGCAAGGCACTGACCAATGCCGGCAGCACCAGTGCAAGGGTCGGTTGACGGTTGCCGGTCAAGGCGCTGAGCCACAGCTGGACCAGTTGCGCCAGGCCGAAGATCACCAGGATCACCAGGCATTGCTGCCATATCGGGAACATGCGCAAGCGCTGTTGCAACGACAGCACCAGGAAGGTGATCAGGGTCAGGATCAGTGCGTTCTGCCCCAGCAATGTGCCGTACAGCACATCCTCGGCCAGCCCCAGGCACCAGGCCGTGACCATGCCGACCTTGTGCGGCAGGGCCAGGGCCCAGAACGCCAGCAGCAAGGCCAGCCAGAGCGGGCGCAGGATTTCCATGAATTGCGGCAAAGGCGACACGCTGAGCAGCATGCCGATGGCGAAGGTCAGCCAGACCATCCAGCCGTTTCGGGACATTATTCTCTTCCTCCCGTGGAGGCCGGGGCCGCTGCAGGCGGCTTAGGCGCGGCGGGTCTGGTGGCGGCGGGCTTGACCGGGGCCGGATGGGCCACGGGCTTGACCGGCGTCGTGGCGGCTGGCGTCGCGGGTGCAGCGGCCGGTGCGGCAGGAGCGGTCGCGGTGGCCGGCGTCACGGGCACGACAGGCTTGGGCACGGTCGCCGGAACCACCGGCGTGACGGTGCCGCCCTGCTGGTCCTGCGCTTCCTGAGCCTGGGCGGCGTCGTTGGCACGCTCTTCGGCGGTGCGGTTATCGCTGAACACCAGCAACAGGTAACGGCTGCGGTTCAAGGCGGCCGTCGGCACGGCGCGCACTATGGCAAACGGCTGGCCGGAGTCATGGATCACTTCCTTGACCGTCGCCACTGGGTAGCCTGCGGGGAAACGCTGGCCCAGGCCGGAACTGACCAGCAGGTCGCCTTCCTTGATGTCCGCGGTGTCGGCCACATGGCGCAGCTCAAGGCGTTCCGGGTTGCCGGTACCGCTGGCAATCGCCCGCAGACCGTTGCGGTTCACCTGGACAGGAATGCTGTGGGTGGTGTCGGTGAGCAGCAGCACGCGGGAGGTATAAGGCATCAGCTCGACCACCTGCCCCATCAGGCCACGAGCATCGAGCACCGGTTGCCCGAGCACCACGCCGTCGCGCTCACCCTTGTTGATAATGATGCGATGGGTGAAGGGGTTGGGGTCCATGCCGATCAGCTCGGCCACTTCGACCTTCTCGTTGACCAGCGCGGAGGAGTTGAGCAACTCGCGCAGGCGAACGTTCTGCTCGGTCAAGGCGGCGAGCTTTTGCATGCGGCCCTGGAGCAACAGGTTTTCGGTCTTGAGTTTTTCGTTTTCGGCGACCAGTTCGGTGCGGCTGCCAAACTGGCTGGCCACACCCTGCCATAGCCGTTGCGGCAGGTCGGTGATCCAGTAGGACTGCATCAGCACCAGCGACATTTGGCTACGCACTGGCTTGAGCAGTGTGAAGCGGGCATCGACCACCATCAGCGCGACCGATAGCACGACCAGCACCAACAGGCGTACGCCCAATGAGGGGCCTTTGGCGAAAAGCGGTTTAATAAGCCGCTCCTCCCAGGCAAATGTTCTCTTTATTCATACGGCTTCAAACCGGCCTGGAGCAGAATGACAGAAGATAAACGCCAACAGGCAGCACTGCAAAGTGCTGCCTGCGAGCGGAACACATGGATGCACCCGGCGCGATTATTCGCTGGAGAGCAGGTCCATGGTGTGTTTGTCCATCATTTCCAATGCACGGCCACCGCCGCGGGCTACGCAGGTCAGCGGGTCTTCGGCGACGATCACCGGCAGACCGGTTTCCTGGGCCAGCAACTTGTCCAGGTCCCGCAGCAGGGCGCCACCACCGGTCAGCACCAGACCGCGCTCGGCGATGTCCGAAGCCAGTTCCGGAGGCGATTGTTCCAGCGCGCTTTTCACGGCCTGAACGATAGTTGCCAGGGACTCTTGCAGAGCTTCCAGCACTTCATTGGAGTTCAGGGTGAATGCGCGTGGCACGCCTTCGGCCAGGTTACGGCCACGAACGTCGACTTCACGGACTTCGCCGCCCGGGTAGGCAGTACCGATTTCCTGCTTGATGCGCTCGGCGGTGGATTCGCCGATCAGACTGCCGTAGTTGCGACGCACGTAGGTGATGATCGCTTCGTCGAAACGGTCGCCGCCGACACGTACGGATTCGGCGTAAACCACACCGTTCAGGGAGATCAGGGCAATCTCGGTGGTACCGCCACCGATATCCACGACCATCGAACCGCGGGCTTCTTCGACCGGCAGGCCGGCACCGATCGCGGCCGCCATCGGCTCTTCGATCAGGAACACTTCACGGGCACCGGCACCGAGGGCCGATTCACGGATGGCACGACGCTCGACCTGGGTGGACTTGCATGGAACGCAGATCAGCACACGAGGGCTGGGCTGCAGAAAACTGTTTTCGTGAACCTTGTTGATAAAGTATTGCAGCATCTTTTCGCAGACACTGAAATCGGCGATCACGCCGTCCTTCATCGGACGAATGGCAGCGATGTTGCCCGGAGTACGACCAAGCATGCGCTTGGCTTCGGTACCGACAGCCACGACACTTTTCTGATTACCGTGGGTCCGAATGGCCACAACCGATGGTTCATTCAGGACAATACCGCGCTCGCGCACGTAAATAAGGGTGTTGGCAGTGCCCAGGTCAATGGAAAGATCGCTGGAAAACATGCCACGCAGTTTCTTGAACATGGGAAAGGGACCCTAGGCAACGCGTGGGTAAAAAAGTGCGGCAAACTCTAACAACGACAGGGATTTTGGGCAAGGCGCCAATATGTTAAATTGGCGGCTTTTCTGTGCACCAACCCCCACAATCGCGGCCTTATGACCGTAGAAATGCGGTAGTGTTCCGACAATCTAACACACGGACGAGATCCGTTCTGTTTTCCACTGGAGAATCCCATGGCGCTTGAACGCTCCGACGTGGAAAAAATCGCTCATCTGGCCAGCCTTGGCCTCAATGAAGCCGATCTTCCACACATCACCTCCGATCTGAACAGCATTCTCGGGCTGGTGGATGCAATGCAGGCAGTCGATACCGATGGTATCGAGCCCCTGGCCCACCCGCTGGAAGCCAGCCAGCGCCTGCGTGCAGACGTTGTGACCGAATCCAATCATCGCGAGGCCTATCAGTCCATCGCACCAGCGGTCGAAAACGGCCTGTACCTGGTTCCGAAAGTCATCGACTAAAGGGAAAGAGCCTGCAATGCATCACATGACCCTGGCCGAGATCGCCCGCGGACTCGCCGACAAGAAGTTTTCCTCCGAAGAGCTGACCAAGACCCTGCTGGCGCGTATCACCCAGCTCGACCCGCAGCTCAACAGCTTCATCAGCCTCACCGAAGATCTCGCGCTGCAGCAGGCCAAGGCCGCTGACGCCCGTCGCGCGAACGGTGAGAGCGGCGCCCTGCTCGGCGCGCCGATCGCCCACAAGGACCTGTTCTGCACCCAGGGCATCCGCACCAGCTGCGGCTCGAAGATGCTCGACAATTTCAAGGCACCCTACGACGCCACCGTGGTCGCCAAGCTGGCCGCCGCCGGGACCGTGACCCTGGGCAAGACCAACATGGACGAATTCGCCATGGGCTCGGGCAACGAGACCAGCTATTACGGCGCGGCGAAAAACCCGTGGAACCTGGAACGCGTTCCGGGCGGCTCGTCCGGCGGTTCGGCGGCCGCGGTTGCTGCGCGCCTGCTGCCTGCCGCCACCGGCACCGACACCGGCGGCTCGATCCGCCAGCCGGCTGCATTGACCAACCTCACCGGCCTGAAACCGACCTACGGTCGCGTCTCGCGCTGGGGCATGATTGCCTACGCCTCCAGCCTCGATCAGGGTGGCCCGCTGGCGCGCACCGCCGAGGACTGCGCGATCCTGCTGCAAGGCATGGCCGGCTTCGACCCGCAGGACTCCACCAGCATCGACGAACCGGTGCCGGACTACAGCGCCAGCCTCGACGGCTCGCTGCAGGGCCTGCGCGTCGGCGTACCCAAGGAATACTTCAGCGCCGGCCTCGACCCGCGCATCGCCGAGCTGATCCACAACAGCGTCAAGGCGCTGGAAAAGCTCGGCGCCGTGATCAAGGAAATCAGCCTGCCGAACATGCAGCACGCCATCCCGGCGTACTACGTGATCGCGCCGGCGGAAGCCTCCTCCAACCTGTCGCGTTTCGACGGCGTGCGCTTCGGCTACCGCTGCGAGAATCCGGCAAACCTGGAAGACCTGTACAAGCGCTCCCGTGGCGAAGGTTTCGGCAGCGAAGTGCAGCGCCGGATCATGGTCGGTGCCTATGCCCTGTCGGCCGGTTACTACGACGCCTACTACCTGAAGGCGCAGAAGATCCGTCGCCTGATCAAGAACGACTTCATGGCTGCCTTTAATGAAGTCGACATTATCCTTGGCCCGACCACGCCGAACCCGGCCTGGAAAATCGGCGACAAGAGCAGCGACCCGGTCGCTGCGTATCTGGAAGACGTTTACACCATCACCGCCAACCTCGCGGGTCTGCCGGGCTTGTCCATGCCCGCCGGCTTTGTCGATGGCTTGCCGGTCGGCGTGCAGCTGCTCGCCCCGTATTTCCAGGAAGGCCGTCTGTTGAACGTTGCCCACCAGTATCAGTTGAACACTGACTGGCACACCCGCACACCAACCGGCTTCTGAGGAGAAACACATGCAATGGGAAGTCGTGATCGGGCTGGAGATTCACACCCAGCTCACCACCAAATCGAAGATTTTCTCCGGTAGCTCCACCGCCTTCGGTGCCGAGCCCAACACCCAGGCCAGCCTGGTGGACCTGGGCATGCCTGGCGTACTGCCAGTACTGAACCAGGAAGCAGTGCGCATGGCGGTCATGTTCGGCCTGGCCATCGACGCCGAGATCGGCCAGCACAACGTGTTCGCCCGCAAGAACTACTTCTATCCCGACCTGCCCAAGGGCTACCAAATCAGCCAGATGGAGCTGCCGATCGTCGGCAAGGGCCACCTGGACATCCCGCTGGAAGATGGCACGGTCAAACGCGTCGGCATCACCCGCGCGCACCTGGAAGAAGACGCCGGCAAGAGCCTGCACGAAGAGTTCAACGGCGCCAGCGGCATCGACCTGAACCGCGCCGGCACCCCGCTGCTGGAAATCGTTTCCGAGCCGGACATGCGCAGCGCCAAGGAAGCCGTGGCCTACGTCAAGTCGATCCACGCCCTGGTGCGCTACCTGGGGATCTGCGACGGCAACATGGCCGAAGGCTCCCTGCGTTGCGACTGCAACGTCTCGGTACGCCCCAAAGGCCAGGCCGAGTTCGGCACTCGCTGCGAGATCAAGAACGTCAACTCGTTCCGCTTCATCGAGAAAGCCATCAACTCGGAAGTCCAGCGTCAGATCGAACTGATCGAGGACGGCGGCAAGGTCATCCAGCAGACCCGCCTGTACGACCCGAACAAGGACGAGACCCGTCCGATGCGCAGCAAGGAAGAAGCCAACGACTACCGTTACTTCCCCGACCCGGACCTGCTGCCGGTGGTCATCGAGGACTCGTTCCTCGACCAGGTACGCGCCACCCTGCCCGAGCTGCCACCGCAGAAACGCGAGCGCTTCCAGGAACAGTTCGGCCTGTCGGTCTACGATGCCAGCGTGCTGGCCTCGAGCCGCGAACAGGCGGACTACTTCGAGAAAGTCGCGAGCATCGCCGGTGATGCCAAGCTCGCCGCCAACTGGGTCATGGTCGAGTTGGGCAGCCTGCTGAACAAGCAGGGCCTGGAAATCGACGAGGCGCCGGTCTCGGCCGAGCAACTGGGCGGCATGCTGCTGCGCATCAAGGACAACACCATCTCCGGCAAGATCGCCAAGACCGTGTTCGAAGCCATGGCCAATGGCGAAGGCAACGCCGACGAAATCATCGACAAGCGCGGCCTCAAGCAGGTCACCGACACCGGCGCCATCTCCGCCGTGCTGGACGAAATGCTGGCGGCCAACGCCGAGCAGGTCGAACAGTATCGCGCCGCCGATGAAGCCAAGCGCGGCAAGATGTTCGGCTTCTTCGTCGGCCAGGCGATGAAGGCTTCCAAAGGCAAGGCCAACCCGCAGCAAGTGAACGAATTGCTGAAAAGCAAACTCGAAGGCTGATGGCGGCGTGGATGGCGGGCATTCGATAGTGCACCGCCCTGTGCAGGAGCGAACTTGCTGGCAATACGTTGTCTCAGACACAACGCTATCGCCAGCAAGTCCGCTCCTGTCTCTGCATTTAGGGCTCCCTTTTATGAAGTCGCTACTGGCTGCCTGTTCGCTGCTCTTTCTTCTGGCCGGCTGCGCCAGCCATGTCATCGATCCGCGGGGTTACGACAAGACCGGCGTCGCCTCCTATTACGGCGCCAAGCACCATGGCAAACGCACCGCCAGCGGCGAGCCCTTCAACCAGCACGGCATGACCGCCGCGCACCGCGAGCTGCCGTTCGGCACCCGCGTCAAAGTCACCAACCTCAATAACGACAAGAGCGTCGTGGTCCGGATCAACGACCGCGGCCCGCATACCCGTGGCCGCCTGATCGATTTGTCGCGTGCCGCCGCGCAACAGTTGGGTATGATCAGAAGCGGCACCGCCAAGGTGCGTGTGCAAGCCATCAGCGACTGACCCACGGAGCCCTGATCATTTTCGGATTAACCGATTTACCGCTGCTCAGCGTCCTTCAATTGTTCAGCGGCCTGGTCCTGCTGGTCGCCGGCGCCGAATTGCTGGTACGCGGCGCGGTCCGCCTCGCCGCCCGCCTGCGCGTACGAGCGCTGATCATCGGCCTGAGCATCGTCGCCTTCGGCAGCAGCGCCCCGCAGATGGCCGTCAGCCTGCAAGCCACCCTGGCGGAAAACACCGACATCGCCGTCGGCAGCGTGATCGGCAGCGGCATCTTCAACATCCTGGTAACCCTCGGCCTGTCCGCCCTGATCATTCCGCTGCGGGTATCGCGCCAGCTGGTGCGGCTGGATATCCCGTTGATGATCCTCGCCAGCCTGCTGGTGTTCACCCTGGCCTACAACGAAGAACTGACGCCCCTCGACGGCCTGATCCTGCTGGCGACCCTGATCCTCTACCTGGGGTTGCTGCTGCGCCAGTCGCGGCACTCGGCGCGCCCACAGTCCCAGCAAGGTTCCGACGCCCCCCGCGCGCACTGGCTGAGCAGCCTGCTGTGGATGATCGGCGGCCTGCTCCTGCTGGTGTTCGCCGGCCATCTGCTGGTTGAGGCGGCGGTGGAAGTCGCCACCGACCTCGGGCTGTCCGAGCGCATCATCGGCCTGACCATAGTCGCCGTCGGCACCTCCCTGCCGGCCCTGGCCACCTCGCTGATCGCCGCCTTGCGTGGCCAGCGCGACATTGCCGTGGGCAACGTCATCGGCAGCAACCTGTTCAATCTGCTGGGGGTCCTGGGTTTCACCGCCCTGGTGGCGCCGACGCCCTTGTCGGTATCGCCCAATGCCGTGGACTTCGACCTGCCGGTAATGCTCGGTGTCGCGGTGCTGTGCCTGCCGGTGTTCTATTCGGGTTATCGGGTCACCCGCGCCGAAGGCCTGCTGTTTCTCGGCCTGTACCTGGCCTATGGGCTGCACGTGGTGTCCTTCACCACCGGCATGCCGCTGGCCGGCAAGCTGGAAGACCTGATGCTGTTTTTCGTCCTGCCAGTGCTGGTGGCGTTCCTGCTGTTCAGTTCGCTGCGGGCCTGGCGCCGCCAACATAAAAAAGGGGAAGCGCAATGACCGAGAATAAAAAGCAGGGCGTACAGATGCGCCGCCAGGTGATGGGCGATGCCTTCGTCGATCGCGCCCTGGGCAATGCCACCGAGTTCAGCCAGCCGTTGCAGGACTTCGTCAACGAACACGCCTGGGGCAGTGTCTGGAACCGCGAAGGCCTGCCGCTGAAAACCCGCAGCCTGATCACCCTCGCCGCCCTGACCGCGCTCAAGTGCCCGCAGGAGCTCAAAGGCCATGTCCGCGGCGCCCTGAATAACGGCTGCACAGTGGAAGAGATTCGCGAGGCGCTGCTGCATTGCGCGGTGTATGCCGGCGTACCGGCGGCGATCGACGCGTTCCGCGCCGCCCAGGAAGTGATCGACACTTACCAGAAGCCCGAGTGATCTGTAGCGAGGTTTGCCCGCGATAGCGACCTGCCTGACACACCGCTATTGCGGGCAATCGAGCATCGACCGGCCGCTCCTACAAGAGCACTAGATCCACCCGCCCCACTGCAGCAGAAAGATCCCGATATTGGTGGTCACCGCCGCCATCAGCGTGGTGATGACGATGATTGCCGCCGCCAGCTCATGATTGCCATTGGCCGCCCGGGCCATGACAAAACTCGCCGCCGCGGTCGGGCTGCCGAAATACAGGAACAGAATCCCCAGTTCCGCCCCGCGGAATCCGCAGAGCCAGGCCCCCAGGGTGGCGAGGATCGGCAGGCCGACCATTTTCACCAGGCTCGAACTCAAGGCCAGGTCGCCGCTCTCGCGCAGCGCCGCCAGGGACAAGGTGCCGCCGATGCAGATCAAGGCCAGCGGCAGGGTCATCTGCGCCAGGTACTGACCAGACGTCTCCAGCCAGGTCGGCAGGCCGATCTGAAACACGGCGAAAGGCGCTGCCGCCAGGACGCTGATGATCAACGGGTTGCTGACCACGCTTTTGCAGATGCTCCACGGATCGGACTTGATCACCGGGCTGTACACCGCCAGGACGATGGTCGACAGGGTGTTGTAGAACAGGATCACCAGCGCCGCGAGAATCGCCCCGAGGGAGATCCCGTAGTCGCCATACATGCTGGCCGCGAGCGCCAGGCCGATGACCCCGTTGTTGCCGCGAAAGGCGCCCTGGGTGTAGATACCCCGGTCTTCCCGCGGGCAGCGCCAGATCGCCCAGCCCCAGGCGAAGGCAAAGCTGGCCAGGGTGGCCACGGCGAAATAGATCAGCAGCCCGGGCTTGAGCGCCGAATGCAGGTCGGCGTGGAGAATCCCGAGAAACAGCAGCGCCGGCATGGTGACGTTGAACACCAGGGCCGACGCTGTGTGGATAAAACCGTCGTTGATCCAGCCGATGCGCTTGAGCAGCACACCGAGAAACAACATGGCGAATACCGGCGCGGTGATATTCAGCGTTTCGAGAAAAATGGCCAGCATGCCGGGTCAACCTTGAGCCTGTCGTTAGGCGGCTAATGATAAGCCAGCCCGCGCGCTTAAGCCCGATGGATTTGCCCGGACCGCAAGCTGATCCATCGGGCCGCAGGCGTTCGAGGCTATCAAACGCCACGCCCGCGCTACGGTCGATCGCAGCCTGCACAGCACCACCATCCACCCACGCCCAGCACAACCCTGTAGCCGCTGCCGAAGGCTGCGATAGGTCCGCAGGACCTCCAGCGATTTCAAAAGCCACGCCCGCTCCGCGGTCGATCGCAGCCTGCGGCAGCGGCTACCCGGATTGCGACCTGCCATTCAACCGAGCCCAGCACAAACCCTGTAGCCGCTGCCGCAGGCTGCGATCGACCCGAAGGGGCGCTGGCGTACTCAGCCACGCTGGATATCGCCTCCTGCAGCAACCATTACGGCTCAGGTAATCGGCGCCGGATTGAACAAGGTGATGTCGTTGTGCAGCTTGTGCCGTTCGGCCCAGGTCTGCCGCTTGCCACTGGCCACGTCCAGGTAGAAGTGGAACAGCTCCCAGCCCAGCTCTTCGATACTCGCCCGCCCGGTGGCGATGCGCCCGGCGTCGATGTCGATCAGGTCCGGCCAGCGCTGGGCCAGTTCGGAGCGGGTCGAGACCTTGACCACCGGCGCCATCGCCAGGCCGTAAGGCGTGCCACGCCCGGTGGTGAACACATGCAGGTTCATCCCCGCCGCCAGTTGCAAGGTGCCGCAGACAAAGTCGCTGGCCGGCGTCGCGCAGAAGATCAGGCCTTTGCGGGTAGAACGCTCGCCCGGCCCCAGCACGCCATTGATCGCGCTGCTGCCGGACTTGACGATGGAGCCCAGGGACTTCTCGACGATGTTCGACAACCCGCCCTTTTTGTTGCCCGGTGTGGTATTGGCGCTGCGGTCGGCCTCGCCTTTGACCAGATAGCGGTCGTACCAGTCCATCTCGCGCACCAGCTCCCGGGCCACTTCTGTGGATTCGGCGCGGGAGGTCAGCAGATAGATGGCATCGCGCACCTCGGTGACTTCGGAAAACATCACCGTGGCGCCGGCCCGCAGCAACAGGTCCGAGGCATAGCCCAGGGCCGGGTTGGCGGTGATCCCGGAAAAGGCATCACTGCCACCACATTGCATACCAAGGACCAGCTCCGAGGCCGGCACGGTTTCCCGGCGCCGCTGATCGAGCTTCTGCAAACGCACTTCGGCCAGCTGCATGATCTGCTCGATCATCTCGGTAAAACCGTGGCTGGAGTCCTGCAGGCGGTACAGCCAGGGCTCGCTGAGGTCCACCGAGCTGTCGCCTTCGTGCATCACCTGCCCGGCCTGCAACTTCTCGCAGCCCAGGCTGATCACCAGGGCTTCCCCCCCCAGGTTCGGGTTACGCGCCAGGTTGCGCACGGTGCGGATCGGGATATAGGCATCGGTGGCGGTGATCGCCACGCCGCAACCATAGCTGTGGGTCAGCGCCACCACATCGTCGACATGGGGATATCTGGGCAGCAGTTCGTCCTTGATGCGCTTGACCGCATGATCGAGCACCCCGGCCACGCATTGCACGGTGGTGGTGATCCCCAGAATGTTGCGCGTGCCGACCGTGCCGTCGGCATTGCGATAACCCTCGAAGGTAAAGCCGTCCAGGGGCGCCTGGGCCGCCGGCACTTCGGTGGACAGCGGCAGGCTGTCCAGCGGCGGCGCACTGGGCATGCGCAACTGCTCTTCCCTGACCCAGCTGCCGCGCAGGATCGGCTGCAAGGCATAACCGATGGTCTGGCCGTAGCGGATCACCGGGCCACCTTCGGCGATATCCTCCAGCGCCACCTTATGGCTCTGGGGGACGAAGTCCAGGGTCACCAGGCCGTCGGCGAACGCCGTGCCTGCCGGTACGCCCTGGTCATTGACCACAACCACCACGTTGTCCCGCTCGTGCAGGCGGATATAGCGCGGCGAATCGGAATGTTCAATCAACTGCATGACGCCGCCCCTTCAGGAATGCGCTTGGGAAAGTTGGGTCAGCTCGGGGCCGTTGCTCGGTGGCTCCTTGAGCACCACGCGCTTGATCGGGCCGACGATCACCAGGTAGCTGAACACTGCCAGCAGCGCGTTGCAGCCGACGAACACCAACGCCCATTTGAACGAGCCGGTGGAACTGATGATGTAGCCGATGACGATCGGCGTGGTGATCGACGCCAGGTTGCCGAAGGTGTTGAAGAGGCCGCCGCTCAAGCCGGCGATCTGCTTCGGCGAAGTGTCGGACACCACCGCCCAGCCGAGCG
The DNA here is from genome assembly GCF_900215185.1 of Pseudomonas sp. LAMO17WK12:I10. Classification (NCBI taxonomy): domain Bacteria; kingdom Pseudomonadati; phylum Pseudomonadota; class Gammaproteobacteria; order Pseudomonadales; family Pseudomonadaceae; genus Pseudomonas; species Pseudomonas sp. LAMO17WK12:I10. Next base: position 149,210 of record NZ_OBDX01000010.1, read on the forward strand.
CGCCCACGCCTTTGCCGAAGAACGCCAGGGCCATGAAGCCCACCACCATCCATTCGATGTCCACATAGTTGCAGGCCACGATGCTGCTGGAGACCAGGAGGCCGGCGATGATCGGCGCCTTGCGGGCGAAGGTCAAAGAATGCCCCTTGCGCAGCAGATAGTCGGAAATCACCCCGCCAAGCACCCCACCGATAAAACCGCAGATGGCGGGCAAAGAGGCGATGAAACCGGCCTTGAGAATGGTCATGCCACGCTCCTGCACCAGGTACACCGGGAACCAGGTCAGGAAGAAGTAAGTGATGCCGTTGATGCAGTACTGGCCCAGGTACACGCCAAGCATCATGCGATTGGTCAGCAACTGGCGCAGGTAGTCCCATTTCGGGCCGTCGCTGCGTTTGCCTTTGCCGTCCTGGTCCATGTCGACCATGCCGCCATTGTCGGCGATGTGTTTGAACTCGGCCTCGTTGATCAGCGGGTGCTGGCGTGGGCTGTAGATCACCTTGAGCCAGACCAGCGAGAAGACGATGCCGATCGCGCCCATCACGATGAACACGTGCTGCCAGCCGAAGTGATAGACGATCCAGCCCATCAGCGGAGCGAACAGCACCGTGGCGAAATACTGCGCCGAGTTGAAGATCGCCGAAGCCGTACCGCGCTCGGCGGTGGGGAACCAGGCCGCGACAATCCGCGCGTTGCCGGGGAAGGACGGTGCCTCGGCCAGCCCCACCAGGAACCGCAGCATGAACAGCGCCACCACCGCGGTGGAAACGCCGAACTCACCGACATAACCCTGCAGCACGGTGAACAGCGACCAGGTGAAGATGCTCAGGGCATAGATTTTTTTCGAGCCGAAACGGTCGAGAAGCCAGCCGCCGGGGATCTGCCCCGCTACATAAGCCCAACCGAATGCGGAGAAGATATAACCGAGGGTGACGGCGTCGATGCCGAGGTCTTTTTGCAGGCTGGAGCCCGCGATGGCGATGGTGGCGCGGTCGGCATAGTTGATCGTGGTCACCAGGAACAGCATGAACAGGATCAGGTAGCGGACGCGAGTCGGCTTGGTCGCTTGCATATGGATGTACTCCCACTAGTTATTTTTATGCGGGTAAAACATTCGTTTCATCGACCCCGCCGGGCCTCAGGCAACGGCCGGCGGGGGTACAGCGGGACTTAGGATCCGATGTAGGAAGTCTTCACCACGGTGTAGAACTCCTGCGCGTAGCGACCTTGCTCGCGGGAACCATAGGATGAACCTTTGCGGCCACCAAAAGGTACGTGGTAATCGACGCCGGCCGTCGGCAGGTTGACCATGACCATCCCGGCCTGGGAATGGCGCTTGAAGTGGTTGGCGTATTTCAGCGACGTGGTGGCGATGCCCGCCGACAGGCCGAACTCGGTGTCGTTGGCCATGGCCAGCGCCGCCTCGTAATCAGCCACCCGAACCACGTTGGCCACTGGGCCGAAGATCTCTTCGCGGCTGATGCGCATCGAGGCCTGGCTGTCGGCAAACAGGGTTGGCGCGAGGAAGTAACCTTCGGTATCGCAGGTCACCAGGCCACCACCGCTGACCAGCCGCGCCCCTTCGGACTGGCCGATATCGATGTATTTCAAGTCCTGTTCGAGCTGCGCCTGGGACACCACCGGACCGATATCGGTGCCGGCCCGCAGCGCGTGGCCGACCTTGATCGAACCCATGCGTTCGGCCATCGCCGCGACGAACCGGTCGTGGATGCCCGCGGTGACGATCAGCCGGCTGGAAGCGGTGCAACGCTGCCCGGTGGAATAGAAGGCACTCTGTACCGCCAGCTCCACCGCCTGCTTGAGGTCGGCATCGTCGAGGATGATCTGCGGGTTCTTGCCGCCCATCTCCAGTTGCACCTTGGCCTGGCGCGAGACGCAGCTGACGGCGATCTGCCGGCCCACGCCCACGGAACCGGTGAAGCTGATGCCGTCGACTTTCGGGCTGTTGACCAGGGCATCGCCGACCAGCCGGCCGCTGCCCATCACCAGGTTGAACACCCCGGCCGGGAAGCCGGCGCGGGAGATGATTTCCGCCAGGGCCCAGGCACAGCCCGGCACCAGCTCGGCGGGCTTGAGCACCACGCAGTTGCCGTAGGCCAGGGCCGGGGCGATCTTCCACGCCGGGATGGCGATCGGGAAGTTCCACGGGGTGATCAGGCCGACCACGCCCAGGGCTTCGCGGGTCACTTCGACGTTGACGCCCGGACGCACCGACGGCAGGTAATCCCCCGACAGGCGCAGGCATTCGCCGGCAAAGAACTTGAAGATGTTGCCGGCGCGGGTCACCTCGCCGATGGCCTCGGGCAGGGTCTTGCCCTCCTCCCGGGCCAACAGGGCGCCGAGCTCTTCGCGACGGGCGAGGATCTCGCTGCCGACCTTGTCCAGGGCATCGCTGCGCGCCTGGATACCGGAAGTCGACCAGGCCGGGAATGCATCGCGCGCCGCATCGATCGCGGCATGCACCTGAGCAAGGTCGGCCTTGGCGTATTCGCCAATGACATCGGACAACTCGGACGGGTTGATATTGGTCGAGTAGTCGGCACCGGCAAGCCATTGGCCACCGATGTAGTTATCGAAGCGTTTTACCTCTGCCACGCGCCCTCTCCTTACACAAAAGCCATACGCAAAAGGCCGCTGATTGCTCAGCGGCCCCGGGGATGAATTACTGCGCGCCCTGGGCGTCGATCAACGCCGCCAGCGCTGCATATTCTTCCGGCAACAGGTCGGTCAACGGCGCCCGCACCGGGCCTGCGTCATGGCCGACGATGCGGGCTCCGGCCTTGACGATGCTCACCGCATAACCGGCCTTGCGGTTGCGGATATCCAGGTAAGGCAGGAAGAAGTCGTCGATGATCTTGCCGACCGTGGCGTGATCTTCCCGGGCAATGGCGTGGTAGAAATCCATCGCGGTTTTCGGGATGAAGTTGAACACCGCCGAGGAGTACACCGGCACGCCGAGGGCCTTGTAGGCCGCGGCGTAGACTTCGGCGGTCGGCAGGCCGCCCAGGTAGCTGAAGCGATCGCCGAGGCGGCGACGGATCGACACCATCAGCTCGATATCGCCCAGGCCGTCCTTGTAGCCGATCAGGTTCGGGCAGCGCTCGGCCAGGCGCTCCAGCAGCGGCGCGGTCAGGCGGCAGACGTTACGGTTGTAGACCACCACGCCGATCTTCACCGATTTGCACACCGCTTCCACATGAGCGGCGACCCCATCCTGACTGGCTTCGGTCAGGTAGTGCGGCAGCAGCAACAGGCCCTTGGCCCCCAGGCGCTCGGCCTCCTGGGCGTATTCGATGGCTTGGCGGGTCGAGCCGCCGACGCCGGCCAGGATCGGCACGCTGCTGGCGCAGGTGTCGACCGCAGTCTTGATGATTTCCGAATATTCGCTGGCCGCCAGGGAGAAAAACTCACCGGTGCCACCTGCCGCGAACAGCGCCGAGGCGCCGTATGGGGCCAGCCATTCCAGGCGCTTGATATAGCCCGCGCGATGGAAATCGCCCTGGGCGTTGAAATCGGTCACCGGGAAAGACAGCAGGCCGGAGGAGAGGATGGACTTCAGTTCTTGTGGATTCATTATTCGAACACCCTGGGACGCACATTGTGATGAAAAACACATCAGCTTTGGCCGAAGTTGTAAGTCATCGTACAACTTAAAAAACAATCGTCAACAGCAATTCGTCAGCCATCGCCAAAATACGCGGCAAAAAATACCTGCTTGACGAGTCAGGTTTTTGCTTTATGCTCGCAAACAACTGTATATGCATACAGTTAATTTCTTGAAATACCTACGACATATCAAGGAGCTAGAAATGTCAGGTCTACACACTCAGCAGCGGGAACAGCTGCAGCACAAAAGCCAGGTCATTGCCGATCTGGACAGCCTTTTCAGCGAACGCGGCATTACCATTTCCGGTGATGGCGACCACCTGGTGCTGATCGCCGACGGTCATCACACCATCAAGTATCACCAGCCCGGGCTCCTCCCCGCGGCACCGGGCAAAAACCTCAAGGCCCTGCCCCAGCTACGTTTCGAGGGGGGCGAGCACACCGCCATCGGCGATGCCACCCTGCTGCGTTTCGTCAAGGACGCCCCCGGCGTTCCAGCCTGGCAGGTCGAATTGCACCTGCCCAATGGCCTGGCCCTGACCTACGGCCAAGTGGTGGCGCTGGGTGGCGATTTCTATGGCATCCCCGACCAGCCGATCTGCGAAGGCGCGACGCCGGTGGATCGTTTGCAGCGTTTTACCGCCGCGTTCAACTCCCTCGCCGTGTTGCCGGCGGCCAAGGACGAGGCAAAACAGATTCTCGCGGTAATGCAGAAGGAAATCGCCGCCGCCAACCAGGCGCTCAAGGACGGCAGGCAACCTCACGAGGCCTATGACGCCCTTGGAGATACGTTGTCCGAAGAGTGGAACAAGATCACTGGCGGCGGCAGCTTCGCCTCGGCGCTGTTCCCCCTGGGCCGCTACCTGAAGCTGGCGGCCAACAATGCCGACCATTTCGGCGAGTGGGCGCTGCTGGCCTATATCGCCGGGCACACCGCGGCCCTGCAGCAGGCGGTACTGGCGCACAAGAACGCCGACGAGAAGCAGCTGGAACTGGCCTACGCCATGAACGCCTTCGCCGATCACTTCCTCACCGACCTGTTCTCCGCCGGCCATGTGCGGGTACCGCGCAAGCAACTGGCGGCGGTGGTCACGCCGAGCGATCTCGGTTCGCTGATCACCCGCTTCATGCACGACGAGGACAGCAAGTTCGGCCTCAACGTCAGCAACGCCCAGGGCGACCGCTGGCATGCCTATGGCGACAAGCGTTATTTCGACACCCTCGACAGCAACAACCGCAAGCAGGTCAAGTTGGCCGTGCAACGCTCGGCGGACGAAATCTTCGAAAGCTACCTCAGCGGCGCGGCCCCGACGCCCGGCAACTTCACGGCGCTGAAGCTGTTGCCGGACCTGAACGCGGCGAAGAGCGGCAACTTTTCACCGCTGTTCGTGATGCAGGGCGACAAGGTGCTGCGACGCAGCGACGTGACCAACCTGAACGACACCAAGACCATCGACAACTGGTGGGGCTGGAGCACCTACCTGCTGCTCAAGGACTACAAGCCCAACAAGCCGGCGGGCTACCTGGAAGCACCGACGCTTGCCCCGAGCATCCAGGCCGATGGCTGGCAGAGCCAGACGCCCAGCGAACCCAACTGGCTGCCCGGCAATGCCGTGCGTTATGCCTTCAGCTATACCAACGGTTTGAACGAGTCGTACATCGGCCCCTGGTCCGCCTACGCCGAACTGAGCGAGCGCTTCCAGCCGACCCTGAATGTGCCGGTGGACACCAGCGGCGGTTCCAGCGGACGCAACATTTTCCGCCAGTTCCGCGGTGGCTCGCCGGAGCTGATCGCCTCGATCGACAAGACCGCCACCACTTACATCGACCGCAATGCCTGATAAGGACACCGACATGGCTATCAATCTGACTCTAGCACTGGCCTCGGGCCAATCCCTGCAGGGCGCGCCCCTGGAACTGCTGGTCAACGGCGCCCCCGTCGCGCGGGCAACCGTCGACCAGCAAGGGCATGTGACCTTCAATGCCAAACCCGGCGTCGGGCAACTGGCCGTGAGGGTGGATCGCTCGATTCTCAAAAACCGCTAAAAGCATCGCAGGCAAGCTCGCTCCTACAGGGTCACCTCCCCTCTCTGCAGGAGCGAGCTTGCTCGCGATAAGAACCCAAGGGCGACGCAATGACCGCCCCAACCGCATTACCCGCGCTGCGCCTCTGCCTCTTCATGGGCATGGCGCAGCCGTTCGCGGCTGTTGGTCAGGTGCAGACGCATGGCCGCCCGGGCCGCGTCCGAATCCTGGCGGGCAATGGCTTCATAGATTTCTTCATGCTCGCGGCTCAGGCGGCTCATGTAGTGCTGCTGATCGTCGTGAGCCAGGCGTGCCGAATTCAGGCGGGTGCGCGGAATGATGCTGGTTCCCAGATGGGTCATGATATCGGTGAAATAGCGGTTGCCCGTGGCCAGGGCAATCTGCAGGTGGAACTGGAAATCCGAGGCCACCGCATCGCTGTCGTGGGCCGCGCTTTCATTGAGGGCATCCAGCGCCGCCCGCATCGCCGCCAGTTGCTCGATGCTGCGCCGCTGCGCGGCCAGCCCGGCCGACTCCACTTCCAGGCTGATGCGCAGTTCCAGGATCGCCAGCACATCGCGCAAGGTCACCACGGTCGCCGGATCGATCCTGAAGCCGCTCGGGCTCGGCGTGTCGAGCACAAAGGTGCCAATGCCGTGGCGGGTTTCCACCTGGCCGGCGGCCTGCAAGCGGGAAATGGCTTCGCGTACCACGGTCCGGCTGACGCCATGGGCCTCCATGATCGCCGACTCGGTGGGCAACTTGTCACCGCGCTTGAGCTGACCGTCGCGAATCTGCTCCGACAGCACGGTCACCAGCTCCTGGGCGAGGCTACGGCGCTTGCGTGGAAGGCGGGGCGCCGTGTTCTGGTTGTCCATGGTGAAGTTCTTTCTCCGAAAACTGATGACGCATCATAGCTCAGCCGGGTTGTACGATCACTGTTGACTACACCGTCACCGCCTGGTCGACCAGATGCCCGCGCTCGATGCGGATGTGCCGCGGGTGGAAACGCTTGAGGCTGCTGCGATGCCCGACGCTGACAATGCTCAGCCCCGGTAGCTGGTCGATCAGCGCCTGGTACAGGGTCGCCTCGTCTTCTTCGTCCATGGCCGAGGTGGCCTCATCCATGTACAGCCACTGCGGCGCATAGAGCAACGCACGGGCAAAGGCCAGGCGCTGCTGCTCGCCCGGGGACAACATGCGCTGCCAGTGATTGCTCTCGTCCAGGCGAGAAATCAGGTGCGGCAGTCGGCAGGTTTCCAGCACCTGCGCATAACGCTCCTGCGGGTAAGTGTCGCCCGACTGTGGATAACTCAAGGCTTCACGCAGGCTGCCAATCGGCAGGTAAGGCTTTTGCGGCAGGAACAGATAACGCTCGGCGGGCATGCGAATGCTGCCGTGACCGGCCGGCCAGAGCCGCCCCATCGCCCGCAGCAGGGTACTTTTGCCACTGCCGGAACGGCCGCTGAGCATCAGGCGCTCACCGGGAGTCACGGTCATCTCGGCACCGGCCAGCAGGTGCCGGCCGTCCGCCAGGTCCAGGCCAAGGTTATGCACCTGCAGGGTTTCACCCTGGCTCTGCACGTCGATGGCTGGCGCGCGCTCTTCGTTTTCGCTCATGGCCTGGCGGAAGCTCAGCAGCCGGTCGCAGGTGGCGCGCCATGCCGCGAGCTCGGAATAGGCGGTGATGAACCAGCTGAAGTTCTCCTGGACGTTGCCGAATGCCGAGTTGATCTGCATCAGCTCGCCCAGTTCGATCTTGCCCGTCAGGTAACGCGGGGCCGCGACGATGAAGGGGAAAATGATCGCGATCTGGCCGTAGCCCGAGGTGAAGAAGGTCAGGCGCTTGGACACTTTCATGATGTCCCAGAAGTTGTGCCAGACCATGCCGAAGCGAGCGCTAAGGCGTTTGTTCTCATTCGGCTCGCCGTCGTACAGGGCAATGCTCTCGGCATTCTCCCGCACCCGCACCATGGAAAAACGCAGGTCTGCCTCGAAACGTTGCTGGTTGTTGTTCAAGCCGATCAGGCGTCGACCGATCAGGTGCGTCAGCCAGCTGCCGACGGCGGCGTACACCAGGGCGCACCAGAACATGTAGCCGGGAATGGTGTAGCCGAAGACTTCGATACTGCCCGACACGCCCCACAGGATGATCGAGAACGACACCAGGCTGACCACGGTACGCAGCAGGCCCAGGGCGAGCCCCAGGGTATTGCTGGTGAAACTGTTGAGGTCTTCGGAAATCCGCTGGTCCGGGTTATCGGTGTAGCCGCCCTGCTCCAGCTGGTAGTAGTTCTTGTGGCCCAGCCAGCGAGCGAAGTGTTTTTCCGTGAGCCAGGCGCGCCAGCGGATGGTCAGCATCTGGGTCAGGTAGAGCCGGTAGACCGCGGCCAGGATGGCCACCGCGGCAATTCCGCAGAAATACAGGATCAGTTGCCAGAACGCCGCCTCGTCCTTCTTTTGCAGGGCGTTGTAGAAATCCTTGTACCAGCTGTTGATCCACACCGAGATCGCCACGCTGAACAGGGTCAGGGCGATCACCGCGAACAGCAGCAACCAGGCCTTGCCCTTCTCTTCACTGCGCCAGTAAGGCGTAGTCATTTCCCAGACACGACGGAAAAACTGCCCGCGCACAGCATCGTTGACCGCGGAATACTCAGCGTTCTGATTCATCATCAAGGCTCGATTGGGATAGGGACAAGCATCGAGCCGATCATAGAGGATCGGCTCGCTTTTTCACTTGTCCTGAAGACATTCGTTCAGTCGCGGTTCAGCGGCGAACCGGGCGCTTCTGCAACTTGCGTTGCAGCGTTCGGCGGTGCATGCCCAGGGCGCGGGCAGTGGCGGAGATGTTGCCTTCGTGTTCGGTCAGCACCCGCTGGATGTGCTCCCATTGCAGGCGGTCCACCGACATCGGGTTTTCCGGCACCAGGGTGTCGAGGTCGGCGTGCTCGGAGAGCAGCGCGGCCAGTACATCGTCGGCATCGGCCGGTTTGCACAGGTAGTTGCAGGCGCCGCGCTTGATCGCTTCGACCGCGGTGGCGATGCTCGAATAACCGGTGAGGATCACCACGCGCATCTCCGGATCGAGCTCGAGCAGCTTGGGCAGCAGCACCAGGCCGGAGTCGCCGTCCATCTTCAGGTCCAGCGCGGCGAAGTCCGGCAGGTCCTGCTGGGCGAGGGCCAGGCCTTCCTCGGCGGAACCCGCGGTGCTGACGCGAAAGCCGCGACGGCTCATGGCGCGCGCCATCACCCGGGTGAAGGTGGCGTCGTCATCCACCAGCAACAGATGCGGCAGTTCTTCGCCTTCGACTTGGATTTCTTCACTCATGTTGGTCTCCTCGGGCGCCGTGGGGCAGGCGCAGCTCGGTGAGCGTGCCGCCTTCCTCATGACTGTAGAGTTTCACTGAGCCGCCGGCGCGTGTCACGCTGGCTTTGCTCAAAAACAGGCCCAGGCCGAAACCTTTGCCCTTGGTGGTAAAAAACGGTTTGCCGATCTGCTCGGCGATGGCCAGCGGCACACCGGCGCCGTGGTCACGAATACTGATGGTCAGGTTCTCGGCGTCCCAATCCAGCTGGACTTCCAGCCCTTCCGGACAAGCATCGGCTGCATTGTTCAGCAGGTTGAGCAACGCCTGGGTCAGGTCCGGCGGCGGCGCCAGCCGCGGCATCGTGCCCTTGCCCAGCAGCTGGAAGCGGTAGCTGGCTTCGGGGCGCATCAGGTGCCAGCGGTTCAGCGCTTCGTCGAGCCAAACGGTGGCATCCTGCATCTCCACCGCCAGCCGGCGGTTGGCCTCGGCGGCGCGCACCAGTTGCTGCAGGGTTTCCTTGCACAGTTTGACCTGGTCCTGGAGCACGCCCAGGTCATCTTGCAGCATTGGGTCGAGGTGGTCCTGGCGCATTTCCTTGAGCAGCACGCTCATGGTCGCCAGGGGCGTTCCCAGTTCGTGGGCGGCGCCAGCGGCCTGGGTCGCGACAGCCAGCAACTGCTGGTCGCGCAGGCCCTCTTCGCGGCGGATCGCCCGCAACTCCTCCTGCCGCCGCAGCTCCTCGGCCATTCTCGCGGCAAAGAAGGTGATCACCGCCGCGGCCAGGGCGAAGCTCAGCCACATCCCGTAGATCTGCAGGTTCTCCCGGGCGATGGGGAAAGTCTGCAGCGGGTAGAACTGCGCCAGCAGCAAGGTGTACATGGTCAGCGCGATACCGGAAAGGACCACCGAATAGCGCCATGGCAAGGTGACGGCGGCGATGGTCAGCGGCACCAGGTAATAGGAGACGAAGGGGTTGGTCGAACCGCCGGAGAAATACAACAGGGCACTGTGGATAAACAAATCACAAGCCAGTTGCACGGCGTATTCCAGCTCGGTGACCGGCCACGAGGTGCGCAGGCGAATGGCAGTGAAGACGCAGAGAATCAGCGACAGGCCCAGGGTGATGGCCAGTTGCAGCCAGGGCAGCGGTAGCAGGTCGAACCAATAGGCGAGCCCCACCGAACCGGCCTGAGCGGCCAGAACCAGGATGCGGATGAAAGTCAGACGCCAGAGGTTCTGGCGAGTGGCGGAAAGCAGTTGTACGGGGGCGAGCATGAGCTCTCCTGATGAGCGCTCCAGGCGGATCGCGACGAGTATAACCAAGCAGCGGCCCAGACAGGCAAAACTGCGGCAAACCGCCACAGTCTTGGGCGGCTACCAAAGCCCCCGCAGTTGGCGTTGGGTTATAGATGTATAGAAGTTGTTAACGGGCCGAACCAGACAATAAAAGCTAGAGTCTGATGGTTTCACGCAGGCTGGGACCCAATACCTGCGGACCGCACTCAAGGAGTTTTCATGCATACATTCAGTCGCAGCGCCGCCCTTCTCGCCCTCAGCGCCGGCACCCTCGCCAGCCTGCCGGCCCTGGCCGCCGATGAGCTTCATTACAACCAGATCTCCCTGCGCGCCGAAGTCAGTCAGGAAGTGGCCCGCGACCTGATGATCGTCACCCTCTACAGCGAATCGCAGAACGCCGACCCGGCCAAGCTCGCCGCGGAAATCACCACCACCATGAACAAGGCCCTGGGCCAGGCACGCCAGGTCAAGGACATCACCTTGCGCCAGGGTAGCCGCAACAGCTACCCGATCTACGACACCAAGGGCCAGAAGATCACTGGCTGGCGCGAACGCGCCGAACTGCGCCTGGAAAGCTCGGACTTCGCCGCGCTGTCCAAGCTCACCGGCGAACTGCTGAGCGACCTGAAGATGGGCGGGATGGATTTCGCCATCGCCGACCCGACCCGCAAGGCCAGCGAAGACAAGCTGCTCAAGGAAGCGGTCGACGCCTTCAAGGCTCGTGCGCAGCTGACCACCGAAGCGCTGGGCGGCAAGGGCTACAAGATCGTCAACCTGAACTTCAACAGCAACGGTTATCCACAACCGTATCTGCGCGGACCGGTGATGATGAAAGCCGCGGGCATGGATGCGGCACCGGTCACTCCGGAAGTCGAGGCCGGCACCAGCCAGGTCAGCATGACCGCCGATGGCTCGATCGAAGTCCTGATGCCATAACGTTTTCCCTGCTCCCCAACGGCGGTAACCTGCAGCACAAATGAGGTTACCGCGTTTTTTTGCTAGCCACTGTTTCAACCCGAGCCTGAGGAACTCGCCTTTTTTTGGGGTAAAGGGGTGAGCTCGGCCACATCGGTGATGCTAAAGTTGCGGCCCCCGGTATTGCGCCTATCAGACGTGATTGACGTCCACCGGGTATACTGCGCCTTTCCTATAAGAGTCTCTCCAATGACCGCAGACCGCATCGGCGAACGCCTGCGTCGCTATCGCCGCGCCGCCAAGAAAACCCTGCGTCAGATCGCCAGCGAATCCGGTCTGACCGCCAGTTTCCTCTCCCAGGCGGAACGCAACCTCACCGGAGTCTCGATCTCCTCCCTGGTCAACATTGCCAAGTCCCTGAACGTTCCGCTGAACGCCCTCTTCGACCAGCCGACCCAGGCACAACCCGACTCCCACGACGGCAAGCGGGTGCGCTACACCATCGAAGGCCAGCCCCTCTCCTACGAGCGGCTGTCCAGCTCCTTTCCCGGCAACCTGATCAACGCGGTGAAGATGAACATACCGGTGGGCTACCAGTCGGAACTGATCTCCCATGATGGCGCCGAGTTCTCCTACGTTCTTGCGGGGCAGATTGTCTACACCATCGAGGGGCAGCAGTATCCCCTCGGCGCCGGCGACTCGGTGCACTTCGACTCGACCAAACCGCACTATCTGGCTAACGCCGGCAACGACCCGGCAGAAGTATTGACCGTCACGACCATGGGCCTGTTCGACGACCATTCGGCGGCCTGAACCCGCCCCGTGGCCGCCTGCACAACCTCACAGACACCTCCTGCGCAAGAGAAATGTTAGTCACGCTTAATTTTCGTTGACCACGATTTCAGCATGACTTAATTTCGGCATCGGCGAATCGTCAATCGACCCACAACAAAGCGATCGCCGGCGCCGCACAGGGTCCATGGGGCTGCATCCACTCCCCATAGAAGGCGAGTTGCCCCGGCCCACAAGGCCACTCCTCAGATACGCCCTAGAAAAAGAAAAAATGAGGTTTGCATGCGTAAGACCTTTCCGCTCCAGGTTTGGCAGACAGCGGGGCTGATCCTCGGCACCCCGCCATCACACGTCACCCGCAACCTCCACAGTGACAACTTCACTGCGAGCCACAACGTCAACACCGCCGACGATGTGCTGTGCACCCGCCATCGCCTGCAAGATCCCGGGCATCCGTTCTCCCGCGGCCTCCCTCAGCAAGTCGCCCTACTTCATCCGGTCAACCCAATGCGCCCAACATTTACGCCAGGCAGGCCAGGTCAGGCGGCTCAACCGAAGCCGGTCGACACCCACTCCAGCGACGCACCAATCAGAGGCACGACTCGCCCCGGATGCCCCGTAAGAAGGCAACCCATGCACCAGAAAAAACCAGCGCATACGGTCAAATTCGTCAATATTTATACAAATGCGTCATTCCTGTACGTTCGTTCCACTCCTTGATACTTGTGACGGCCCCGCATCTTGCATTGGGTATGGGGCCTGCATAAGTATCGGCGGGTCGACTCATAAGGTCGCCCTCTACACCAAAAATGACAACAAATCATGAGGCCACCATGTTCAAACAAGCAGTCATTCCGCTTTTAGTCAGCGCCGGCTTGCTCGCCAGCGCACCCTTCGCCCAGGCAGCGACTAACCTGGTGTTCTGCTCCGAAGGGAGCCCGGCCGGTTTCGACCCAGGCCAGTACACCACCGGAACCGACTTCGACGCCTCAGCAGAAACCATCTTCAACCGCCTCAGCCAGTTCGAGCGTGGCGGCACCGCCGTCGTTCCTGGCCTGGCGACCAGTTGGGACATTTCCGACGATGGCCTGACCTACACCTTCCATCTGCGCGATGGGGTGAAGTTCCACACCACGCCGTATTTCAAGCCGACCCGTGATTTCAACGCCGACGACGTGCTCTTCACGTTCAACCGCATGCTCGACAAGGACATGCCGTTCCGCAAGGCGTACCCCACCGAATTCCCTTACTTCACCGACATGGGGATGGACACCAACATCACCAAGGTCGAGAAAGTCGACGACAAGACCGTCAAGTTCACCCTGAAAACCGTAGACGCCGCGTTCATCCAGAACCTGGCGATGAGCTTCGCCTCCATCCAGTCCGCCGAGTACGCCGACCAGCTGCTCAAGGAAGGCAAGCCGGGCGACATCAACCAGAAGCCGATCGGCACTGGCCCGTTCGTGTTCAAGAGCTACCAGAAAGACTCCAACATCCGTTACACCGGCAACAAGGAGTACTGGAAGCCTGAAGACGTGAAGATCGACAACCTGATCTTCGCCATCACCACCGACCCGTCGGTACGCATCCAGAAGCTGAAAAAGAACGAATGCCAGGTCACCCTGTTCCCGCGCCCGGCCGACCTCAAGGCCCTGGGCGAGGACAAGACCCTCAAGCTGCCGCAGCAAGCCGGCTTCAACCTCGGCTACATCGCCTACAACGTGATGCCTGTGCTCAAGGGCCGCACCGACGCCAACCCGCTGGCCGACCTCAAGGTCCGCCAGGCGCTGGACATGGCGGTGAACAAGCAGCAGATCATTGACTCGGTCTACCAGGGCGCGGGCCAGCTGGCGGTCAACGCCATGCCACCGACCCAGTGGTCCTATGACGACACCATCAAGGATGCCAAGTACGACCCCGAGAAAGCCAAGGCGCTGCTCAAGGAAGCCGGCATCAAGGAAGGCACCCAGATCACCCTGTGGGCCATGCCGGTGCAGCGTCCGTACAACCCGAACGCCAAGCTGATGGCTGAAATGCTGCAGTCCGACTGGGCGAAGATCGGCCTGAAGGTCAACATCGTCAGCTACGAATGGGGCGAGTACATCAAGCGTTCCAAGGGCGGCGAGAACCAGGCGATGATCATCGGCTGGAGCGGCGACAATGGTGACCCGGACAACTGGCTCGGCACCCTGTTCGGCTGCGACGCCATGAACGGCAACAACTTCTCCAAATGGTGCGACAAGCCGTACGACGCACTGATCAAGCAAGCCAAGGCCACCCCGGACGTGGCCAAACGCACCGAGCTGTACAAGCAGGCGCAACACCTCCTCAAAGACCAGGTCCCGATGACACCTATCGCCCACTCGACGGTGTTCCAACCCATGCGCGCCAACGTGCAGGACTTCAAGATCAGCCCCTTTGGCCTGAACTCGTTCTACGGCGTCAGCATCAGCAAATAAGGGTCTGCAACGGCGACCTCAGCTGACGTCGCCGTTGCCTTACCTGCCAGGACTGCCGGAACTCGAACGCTCTTCCTCTTGCTGCGCCCCATCATGGTGAGTACGGGCATTTCGGAAGTTCCTTACATGTCTTTCAGGCTCTTTGGCATTTACTACCCATGCGGCGACCCCTACCGTCAAAGCATGGAGTGGTGCATCCATTGCCCGGCACTTGCTGCAAGCGAGACTTGGGATCGATGACATGACCGCCTCCGGATGGGGCGATTGCTCATCGATCAAAACAATAAAAGGGAGAGGGATCGTCATGCGTCATTCTCTGGTTTTATCCGCCCTGTTGGGCACGGGTCTGTTGACCGCAACCTCCGCCAGCCTGGCGGCCGGCAACAGCCTGGTGTTCTGCTCCGAAGGCAGCCCGGCCGGTTTCGACACCGCGCAATACACCACCGCCACCGACAACGACGCGGCAGAGCCGCTGTACAACCGCCTGGTGGAGTTCGAAAAAGGCGCAACCAATGTGGTGCCGGGCCTGGCCACCCGCTGGGATATTTCCGCGGACGGCCTGCAGTACACCTTCCATCTGCGCGAAGGGGTGAAGTTCCATACCACGCCGTACTTCAAGCCGACGCGTGATTTCAACGCCGACGACGTGGTCTTCACCTTCACCCGTATGCTCGACCCCGAGCATCCTTTCCGTAAGGCCTATCCGACCGAGTTTCCCTACTTCAACGGGATGAGCCTGAACAAGAACATCGCCAAGGTCGAGAAGACCGGGCCGCTGACCGTGGTGATGACCCTCAACTCGGTGGACGCCGCGTTCATCCAGAACATCGCCATGAGCTTCGCCGCGATTCTCTCGGCCGAATACGCCGACCAGTTGCTCAAGGCCGGCAAGCCCAGCGAGATCAACCAGAAGCCGATCGGCACCGGTCCGTTCGTATTCAAGAGCTACCAGAAAGACTCGAACATCCGCTACACCGCTAACAAGCAGTACTGGGACCCGAGCCGGGTCAAGCTCGACCAGCTGATTTTCGCCATCAACACCGATGCCTCGGTGCGCGTGCAGAAACTCAAGGCCGGCGAATGCCAGGTCACCCTGCACCCGCGGCCGGCCGATGTCGAAGCGCTGAAAAAAGACCCGAAACTGCAACTGATCGAAAAGCCCGGCTTCAACCTCGGCTACATCGCCTACAACGTTCGCCACAAGCCCTTCGACCAGCTCGAAGTGCGCCAGGCGCTGGACATGGCGGTGAACAAGCAGGGCATCCTCAACGCCGTGTACCAGGGCGCCGGCCAGTTGGCGGTCAATGCCATGCCGCCGACCCAGTGGTCCTACGACAGCAGCATCAAGGACGCCGCCTACAACCCGCAAAAGGCCCGTGAGCTGCTCAAGGCCGCCGGGGTCAAGGAAGGCACGAAAATCACCCTCTGGGCCATGCCCGTGCAGCGCCCCTACAACCCCAACGCCAAGCTGATGGCCGAAATGCTCCAGTCCGACTGGGGCAAGATCGGCCTGAAAGTGAAGATCGTCAGCTACGAATGGGGCGAGTACATCAAGCGCACCAAGAACGGCGAGCACGACATCAGCCTGATCGGCTGGACCGGCGACAACGGTGACCCGGACAACTGGCTCGGCACCCTGTACAGCTGCGACGCCATTGGCGGCAACAACTACTCCATGTGGTGCGACCCGCAGTACGACAAGCTGATCAAGCAGGCCAAGATCGTCACCGATCGCGAACAGCGCACAGCGCTCTACCAACAGGCCCAGCAGTTGCTCAAGCAGCAGGTACCGATCACCCCGGTCGCCCACTCGACGGTCAACCAGCCGTTAAGCGCCAAAGTCGAAGGATTCAAGGTCAGCCCCTTCGGCCGCAACGTGTTCTCGGGCGTCAGCATCGACCAATAAATGATTAACCAGGCCGCTGGGGGCGATATTCGCCCCCACGCAAATCTGTTGCCTGAATTCGGTGATCCCACCTCATGCAAACGTTTGCGATGCCTTGAATGAGTTGTAAAGCAAAAGCCGGTCAACCCAAAAAGACCGGCATAAAAATAAAGAAAGCAAAGGAGCTTCACCCATGAAACCGAGCAACACCGCGTTACTGGCCCTGGCCATCAGCAGCATCACGGCCATGGCCCATGCGGAAAGCGTGAGTCAGGAATTCGTTCCGACCGAACTGAACGGCACCAGCGCCCAGGCGGAGGCCAAGGGCTTCGTCGAAGGCCAGAGCCTGTCGGGCACGACCCGCAACTGGTACGCCAACGAGCTGAAGCGTCGTGACGACCGCTTCTCCTACAACCACAACGGCCAGCCGACTTCGACCCCACGCCGGATCAACTGGGTCCAGGGCACCATCCTCAACTACAGCTCGGGCTTCACCGAAGGCACTGTCGGGGTCAGCACCGAGGTGGCCGCCTACAACGCCATCGCGCTGGATCGTGACCGCAAGAACATCGCCGGCAAGAACAACCGTACCCTGACCCACTCCGACGGCGATGCTGTCGGCCAGTGGAGCAAACTGGGCCTGGCCAACGTCAAGTTCCGCGTCTCCAACACCACCCTGACCGCCGGTCGCCAGAACTTCAGCACGCCGATCGTCGACGTCATCGGCAACCGTGCCCTGCCTTCGAGTTTCGAAGGTGTGAGCCTGCACAGCGAAGAGTTCAACAACCTGTCGTTCGATCTGGCCGGTTTCGATCGCGTTTCGCCGCGTACCGAACAGAGCCTGTCGAAATTCCGCACCGAGTATTCCGCCACCGGCGTGGAAACCGACAAGGTCTACACCGCAGGTGTGAACTACCAGCCGTTCAAGAGCCTGAAAACCAGCCTGTATGGCGCCAACGTCAAAGACTTCTGGAACCAGTACTACTTCGGCGCCACCCACGAGCTGGGTGACAGCCAGGTATTGAGCCTGACCACCGGCCTGAACTACTACAAGACCGTCGACGAAGGTAAGAAGTTGATGGGCGAGATCGACAACGACACCTACTCGCTGTCGCTCGGCCTGGCTCACCAGGCCCACAGCCTGACCTTCTCCTACCAGCAAGTGAACGGTAACGAGTACTTCGACTACCTGCATGAAACCAACGGTATCTACCTGGCCAACTCCCTGCTCTCGGACTTCAACGGCCCGAACGAGAAGTCCTTCCAGATCGCCTACGGTCTGAACATGGCCGAATACGGCGTGCCAGGCCTGAAGTTCAACATCTACTCGGCACGCGGCTGGGGCATCGACGGTACCCACTACCGCGGCACCGCCTACACCGACCCAGGCGCCCAACGCGGCGACCTGAGCCTGATGGATGGCGAAACCCACTACGAATACGGTATTGGCGCGTCTTATGCAGTTCAGAGTGGTCCACTCAAGGCCACCGCCATTCGTGCGACCTACACCACCCACCGGGCCAGCGAACACCAGGCCGACGGCAACATCAACGAGTTCCGCCTGGTTACCACCATCCCGTTCAAGATTCTCTAAAAACACATCGGCTGGTTGGCGAATTCATGACGAATTCGCCATTCCAGCTACTCTGGTTCAACCGATTGCAGAGGGTTCTAGATGAAAATGCTTCCCCTGAAAGCGGCCATCGCCGCCGCACTGCTGAGCGTCGCCGCAGGCGTCTCGGCCAAGCCCTTGGTGGTCTGTACCGAAGCCAGCCCGGAAGGCTTCGATATGGTCCAGTACACGACTGCAGTCACTGCCGACGCGGTGGCGGAAACCATCTTCAACCGCCTGGTGGACTTCAAGCCCGGCACCACGGACATCGAGCCGGCCCTGGCCGAGTCCTGGGAGATCAGCCCGGACGGCCTGACCTACACCTTCCACCTGCGCAAAGGCGTCAAGTTCCACAGCACCGATTACTTCAAGCCGACCCGCGAGATGAACGCCGACGACGTGCTCTGGAGTTTCCAGCGTCAGCTGGACCCGAAACACCCGTGGCATGACAAGTCCAGCGTGGGCTTCCCCTATTTCGAGAGCATGGGCTTCAAGGAACTGCTCAAAAGCGTCGAGAAAACCGACGACCACACCGTGGTCTTCACCCTGACCCGGCGCGAAGCACCGTTCCTGGCCGACGTGGCCATGGCCTTCGCCTCGATCTTCCCGGCCGAATACGCCGACCAGCTGCTCAAGGCCGGCAAGCCCGGCGACCTCAACAGCAAGCCGATCGGCACCGGCCCGTTCATCTTCCAGCGCTACGCCAAGGACGCCCAGGTGCGGTTCAAGGCCAACCCGGACTACTTCCGTGGCAAGCCGCCGGCCGACGCACTGATCCTGGCGATCACCACCGATAACAATGTGCGCCTGCAGAAGCTCAAGGCCAATGAGTGCCAGGTCGCCCTGTATCCAAAACCCGACGACATCCCGAGCATCAAGGCCGACACCAACCTGAAGGTCGACGACCTGGCCGCCATGACCGTGGGCTACGTGGCCCTGAACACCACCAAGAAGTACATGAGCGACCCGCGTGTCCGTCAGGCCATCAACATCGCCTTCGACAAGGAAGCCTACGTCAACAGCCTGTACGGCAAGGGCAACGCGGTGGTCGGCACCGGCCCCTACCCGCCGACCCTGCTGGGCTTCAACACCAGCCTGGGCAACCCGGCCCGCGACCTGGACAAGGCCCGCGCCCTGATCAAGGAAGCCGGCGTGCCGGAAGGCACGGTCTTCACCCTGTTCACCCGCAACGGCGGTGGCCCGACCAACCCCAACCCGCTGCTCGGCGCGCAGATGATGCAGTCCGACCTGGCGAAGATCGGCCTCAAGATCGATATCCACGTCATGGAATGGGGCGAGATGCTCAAGCGCGCCAAGAACGGCGAGCACGACATGGTTTCTGCCGGCTGGGCGGGGGATAACGGGGACCCGGACAACTTCCTGACCCCCAACCTCAGTTGCGAGGCCGCCAAAAACGGCGAAAACTACGCTCGCTGGTGCAATAAAGCGTTCCAGAGCCTGATCGATCAGGCCCGCGCCGAATCCGAGCCGGCCAAACGAACCGCACTCTATGAACAGGCCCAGGACATTTTCGACAAGGAACAACCCTGGATCCCCATGGCCTATCCGAAAATGTTCACGGCAATGCGCAAGAACGTCGAGGGCTACCACCAGAGCCCCCTGACCACCAACAACTTCGCTACCACCCAGGTGAAGTAGATAAGAAACGCCCGGCATCCCTGACCCCAGGGGTGCCGGACACGCCTAACCGGCTGATGAGGTACACCAGAAGATGTTTAGTTTTATTGCCCGCCGTGTGGGGTTGTTGATTCCCACATTCTTCGGCATCACCTTGCTGACGTTCGCATTGATTCGCATGATTCCCGGCGATCCCGTGGAAGTCATGATGGGCGAGCGCCGGGTCGACCCTGAGATGCATGCCCAGGCAATGGAACGCCTTGGTCTGAACAAACCGCTGTATGCCCAGTACCTGGACTACATCGGCAAACTCGCCCAGGGCGACCTGGGTGAATCCCTGCGGACTCGCGAGAGTGTGTGGAGCGAATTCACTTCCCTGTTCCCCGCAACCCTGGAGCTGGCCTCGGCCGCGATGCTGTTCGCTGCCGTGATCGGCCTGCTGGCCGGGGTGATCGCCGCGCTGAAACGAGGATCCCTGTTCGACCACGGGGTGATGGGCATCTCCCTCGCGGGCTACTCGATGCCGATCTTCTGGTGGGGCCTGATCCTGATCATGTTCTTCTCCGTGAGCCTGGGCTGGACCCCGGTTTCCGGGCGGCTCGACCTGCTCTACGACATCGAGCCGAAAACCGGCTTCATGCTGATCGACACCCTGCTGGCCGATGACACCGGCGCCTTCTTCGACGCCCTGCACCACCTGATCCTGCCGGCCATCGTGCTTGGCACCATTCCGCTGGCGGTGATTGCGCGGATGACCCGTTCCTCGATGCTCGAAGTGCTGCGCGAAGACTACATCCGCACCGCCAAAGCCAAGGGCCTGTCGCCCGCCCGCGTGGTGTTCGTGCACGGCCTGCGCAACGCGCTGATCCCGGTGCTGACCGTGGTTGGCCTGCAAGTCGGCACCCTGTTGGCCGGCGCGGTCCTGACCGAAACCATCTTCTCCTGGCCCGGCATCGGCAAATGGCTGATCGAAGCCATCGGCGCCCGGGACTATCCCGTGGTGCAGAACGGCATCCTGTTGATCGCCTGCCTGGTGATCCTGGTCAACTTCGTGGTGGACATCCTCTACGGCTTTGCCAACCCACGCATTCGCCACCAGCGCTGAGGACAATACTCATGAGCACTCCAACCTCCTCAGTAGCCGTATCCGCCGTGGCCGTGGATCAAAGCCTGCTGTACCCGTCGCCGTACAAGGAATTCTGGCAGGCCTTCTCGCGCAACAAGGGCGCGGTGGCCGGCCTGCTGTTCATGCTGCTGGTAATCTTCTGCGCGATCTTCGCGCCCTGGGTCGCCCCGCATAACCCGAGCGAGCAATACCGCGACTTCCTGCTGACCCCGCCGGTCTGGCTCGAAGGCGGCCAATGGCAGTTCATCCTCGGCACCGACGAACTGGGCCGCGACCTGCTGTCGCGCCTGATCACCGGTTCGCGCCTGTCGCTGCTGATCGGCCTGTCGTCGGTGGTCATGTCGCTGATCCCGGGCATCCTCCTGGGCCTGTTCGCCGGCTTCTTCCCGCGCCTGCTCGGCCCGACCATCATGCGTCTGATGGACATCATGCTGGCCCTGCCATCCCTGCTGCTGGCCGTGGCGATCGTCGCCATCCTCGGCCCAGGCCTGATCAACACCGTGATCGCCATCGCCGTGGTATCGCTGCCGTCCTACGTGCGCCTGACCCGTGCCGCGGTGATGGGCGAGCTCAACCGCGACTACGTGACCGCCGCGCGCCTGGCCGGTGCCGGCCTGCCGCGCCTGATGTTCATCACCGTGCTGCCCAACTGCATGGCGCCGCTGATCGTCCAGGCGACCCTGAGCTTCTCCTCGGCGATTCTCGATGCCGCGGCCCTGGGCTTCCTCGGCCTTGGCGTCCAGCCGCCCACCCCGGAGTGGGGCACCATGCTGGCCTCGGCCCGCGACTACATCGAACGCGCCTGGTGGGTGGTGAGCCTGCCCGGCCTGACCATTTTGCTCAGCGTGCTGGCAATCAACCTGATGGGCGACGGCCTGCGCGATGCGCTGGACCCGAAACTCAAGAACGCCGCCTGAGGAGATTCCCATGTCACTGCTAGAAATCAAGAATCTCAACGTGCGCTTCGGCGACGCCCAGGCCGTTCCCGTGGTGGATGGCCTGGACCTGAACGTGGACAAGGGCGAAGTCCTGGCTATCGTCGGCGAATCCGGCTCCGGCAAGTCCGTGACCATGATGGCGCTGATGGGGCTGATCGAGCATCCCGGCATCGTCACCGCCGACGCCCTCAGCTTCGACGGCAAGGACATGCTCAAGCTCAGCGCCCGGCAACGCCGGCAGATCGTCGGCAAGGACCTGGCCATGGTTTTCCAGGACCCGATGACCGCGCTGAACCCGAGCTACACCGTGGGCTTCCAGATCGAGGAAGTGCTGCGCCTGCACCTGAAAATGTCCGGCAAGGCGGCCCGCAAGCGCGCCATCGAACTGCTGGAAAAAGTCGAGATCCCGGGCGCCGCCAGCCGCATGGACGCCTACCCGCACCAACTGTCCGGCGGCATGAGCCAGCGCGTGGCGATTGCCATGGCGATTGCCGGCGAGCCGAAGCTGCTGATCGCCGACGAACCGACCACCGCCCTGGACGTGACCATCCAGGCGCAGATCATGGAACTGCTACTCAACCTGCAACGCGAGCAGAACATGGGCCTGGTGCTGATTACCCACGACCTGGCGGTGGTCGCCGAGACCGCCCAGCGCGTGTGCGTGATGTACGCCGGGCAAGCGGTGGAAGTGGGCCAGGTGCCGGAGTTGTTCGACATCCCCGCCCATCCCTATACCGAAGCGCTGCTGGCAGCAATTCCCGAGCACAGCATGGGCGCCGCACGCCTGTCGACGTTGCCGGGCATCGTTCCCGGGCGCTACGACCGTCCGCAAGGCTGCCTGCTCTCGCCGCGCTGCCCGTACGTGCAGGAAAACTGCCGCCAGCAGCGTCCAGGCCTCGATCCGAAAGCCGCCAGCCTCGCCCGCTGCTTCTACCCGCTGAATCAGGAGGTGGCGTAATGGCCGTCGTTCTTACCGCCCGCAACCTGACCCGTCACTACGAAGTGTCCCGCGGCCTGTTCAAGGGCCATGCGACCGTTCGCGCCCTCAACGGCGTGTCGTTCGAGCTGGAAGCCGGCAAGACCCTCGCCGTGGTCGGCGAGTCCGGCTGCGGCAAGTCCACCCTGGCCCGGGCCCTGACCCTGATCGAAGAACCGTCTTCCGGCTCCTTGAAAATCGCCGGCCAGGAAGTCGCCGGCGCCGACAAGGCCCAGCGCAAGCAACTGCGCAAAGACGTGCAGATGGTGTTCCAGAGCCCCTACGCCTCGCTCAACCCACGGCAGAAGATCGGCGATCAACTGGCCGAGCCGCTGCTGATCAACACCCAGCTGTCGGCCAGCGAGCGTCGGGAAAAGGTCCAGGCGATGATGAAGCAGGTGGGCCTGCGCCCCGAGCATTATCAGCGCTACCCGCACATGTTCTCCGGCGGCCAGCGCCAGCGTATCGCCCTGGCGCGGGCAATGATGCTGCAACCGAAAGTGCTGGTGGCGGACGAACCGACCTCGGCCCTCGACGTGTCGATCCAGGCCCAGGTGCTGAACCTGTTCATGGACCTGCAGCAGGAGTTCAACACCGCTTACGTGTTCATCTCCCACAACCTGGCGGTGGTGCGTCACGTCGCCGACCACGTGATGGTGATGTACCTCGGCCGGCCGGTGGAAATGGGCCCGAAAGAGGACATCTACACCCGTCCGCTGCACCCTTACACCCAGGCGTTGTTGTCGGCCACACCGACCATTCACCCGGACCCGGACAAGCCGAAGATCAAGATCGTCGGCGAATTGCCCAACCCGCTGAACCCGCCATCCGGCTGTGCGTTCCACAAGCGCTGCCCGTACGCTACCGAGCGTTGCAGCAGCGAAGAGCCGGCCCTGCGCCTGCTCGACACCCGCCAGGTGGCCTGCCACTACGCCGAACAGTTCCTCGGCTGAGCCGGCAAAAAAAGGCGCCGCGGTGACCCGCGGCGCCTCATCTGTGTTGACCAAACCCCTTCTGCCGGATTGCGCATCAGTCCGACAGGAGGGGTTTCTTTTTCCGCCAGCCTGGCTCAGCCCTGGCTAGCTTCGTCGTCGCTGTCGGGATCCGGCTCGTCGGTGGTCGAATCGTCATCGCCCTCGCTACCACCCTGTCCCTGATCGCCCGGCTCGGATTCCGACTTGGCGATCATCTGCACCCCGTTCTGCAAATGCCCCGGCCCCCAGAAACCCGGCCCCCGTGCGGCCTGGTCGCCGGCCCAGGCCGCGGACATGCCCAGCGACAACAGCACCAGCACCTTGAGTAACAGCACACCCCGTTGGAAGACATTCATGTTGATTCCGTCCCTTTATGTAGGTGAATCAATGATGGCCACAGGCCCTGACCTGCAAGGCGCGGCTTCGTATGAAACCCAGCCCCTGAAACCTAGCCCCGAAGCCAGCGCTTTTCCAGATAGGAAGCTAGCTATCCGCCCACTGGATAGACGGCTTTCGACTAGGCCCTAAAACCTGCGGTTATGCCCCACAGGTGTGCGTGCATCACCTATCCACGGATATAAAAAAGCCCCGCTGTTTGCACAGCGGGGCTTTTTTGTGAGGCTTGGCTCAGACCTTAGTGATGCTCGCGGGTCGCGCGGAATTTCACGTCGGGCCAGCGCTCTTCCATCAGCGCCAGGTTGACCCGGGTCGGGGCCAGGTAGGTCAGGTGACCGCCACCGTCCAGTGCCAGGTTTTCCACGGCCTTGTTGGAGAATTCCTCGAGTTTCTTCTTGTCGCTGCAATCGATCCAGCGCGCGGACCACACGGTGATCGGCTCGTAGGAGCACTCGACCTTGTATTCCTCTTTCAGGCGGCTGGCGACCACATCGAACTGCAGCACACCGACGGCGCCGAGGATGATGTCGTTGCTGCGCTCGGGGAAGAACACCTGGGTCGCGCCTTCTTCGGCCAGCTGTTGCAGGCCCTGGCGTAGTTGTTTGGATTTCAGCGGGTCCTTCAGGCGCACGCGGCGGAACAGCTCCGGGGCGAAGTGCGGGATACCGGTGAAGCCCAGGGCTTCGCCTTCGGTGAAGGTGTCGCCGATCTGGATGGTGCCGTGGTTGTGCAAGCCGATGATGTCGCCGGCGTAGGCTTCTTCGAGCTGTTCACGCTCGGAGGAGAAGAAGGTCAGCGCATCACCGATGCGCACGTCCTTGCCGGTGCGCACGTGGCGCATCTTCATGCCTTTCTCGTACTTGCCCGAGCAGATGCGCATGAAGGCGATCCGGTCGCGGTGTTTCGGGTCCATGTTCGCCTGGATCTTGAACACGAAGCCGGTGAACTTCTCTTCCTGCGGCTCCACGGTGCGCTCGTTGGCCACGCGCGCCAGCGGCAGCGGCGCCCAGTCGACGACGGCGTCGAGCACGTGGTCGACCCCGAAGTTGCCCAGGGCGGTACCGAAAAACACCGGGGTCAGCTGGCCGTCCATGAACGCCTGCTGGTCGAACTCATGGCAGGCGCCCTGCACCAGCTCCAGCTGCTCGATGAAGCGCTCGTACTCGTCGCCCAGGTGGGCGCGGGCTTCATCGGAATCGAGCTTCTCGATGATCTTGGTTTCGGTGCGCTCGTGACCGTGGCCGGGGGTGTAGACGATGATGTAGTCGCCCGCCAGGTGGTACACACCCTTGAAGTCGCGGTAGCAACCGATCGGCCAGGTGATGGGTGCCGCCTTGATCTTCAGGACCGCTTCGATTTCGTCGAGCAGTTCGATCGGGTCGCGGATGTCACGGTCGAGTTTGTTGATGAAGCTGACGATCGGCGTGTCGCGCAGACGGCAGACGTCCATCAGGGCAATGGTCCGTGGCTCTACGCCCTTACCGCCGTCGAGCACCATCAGCGCCGAGTCCACCGCGGTCAGGGTGCGGTAGGTGTCTTCCGAGAAGTCTTCGTGGCCCGGGGTGTCGAGCAGGTTGATCATGTGTTCGCGATAAGGGAACTGCATGACCGACGTGGTAATGGAAATACCCCGCTGCTTCTCCATCTCCATCCAGTCGGAGGTGGCGTGGCGGTCGGACTTGCGGGACTTCACCGTACCGGCAACGGCAATCGCCTTGCCCATCAGCAAGAGCTTCTCGGTGATGGTGGTTTTACCCGCATCCGGGTGGGAAATAATGGCGAAAGTGCGGCGTTTCGCGACTTCGGCGGCCTGTTTGGTCATGGGAAATCGCCTGGCAGGTGATTCAAAAAAAGGGCGGCGAGTATAGCGCAAAGCAAGCTCCACGGACCACCGTTCGGCCCTCCCCCCTGCAACCCTTGCCCTGTAGCCGCTGCCGAGCGCAGCGAGGTTGCGATCAGGCTGGGCGGTATTGCGACATAGCGCTCGCAAACACTGAATACACCGTTTGGCTGAACCACCGCACCGCCTGGTTCTGCGACGGCTGCGCCGCCGATCGCAGCCTCGCTGCGCTCGGCAGCGGCTACAGATGCCAGGTATCAGAGATATCGGAGTTATGGGATTGAGGGTGGCCAAACGCTGCCAAATATGGAACCTTTTAAAAGGTGGAGGCGTCCACTCCCCTGTTACGAGCTTTCGTCAGGGGTAGAAAAATCAGCAAGTTAGCCTGACGAGGCTATGCGTATGGCTCGATCCCGCGCTGTTTCCAGCGCAGCGACGAGCTGCTTCTCGCGACCGTTCTTTTGGCAGCCAGGTATGGCCTTGCCACACGAAAGAATGCTCGCCGACATGAAAAAGGAGTCCGCCTGTGGCTATTCGCTATGGCAAAGGGCTGATAGGAGGCGCGGCGGTCATCGCTCTCCTGGCCCTGCTGGTCCACTGGATCGGCATCAGTACGATCGAACACTACCGCGACGATCTGTTGTTTTACCTGCAAGCCCATCTGTACCTGGTACTCGCTTCAATGTTCGCCGCCCTCGTGGTGGGGATACCCGCCGGCATCTTCCTCAGCCGACCGCAAATGGTCGGGCGTGCCGAGCGCTTCATGCAGGTGTTCAACATCGGTAACACCGTCCCTCCCCTGGCCGTCCTGGCCATCGCTCTGGGGATCCTCGGCATCGGCAGCGGGCCGGCCATCTTCGCCTTGTTCCTCGCCTCCTTGCTGCCCATCGTGCGCAACACCTACGAAGGCCTGAAAAACGTCCAGGGTTCCCTCAAGGAAGCCGCCGTCGGCATCGGCATGACGCCGCGCCAGGTGCTGTGGAAAGTCGAGCTGCCCAACGCCGTGCCGATCATCATCGGTGGCGTGCGCGTGGCCCTGGCGATCAACGTCGGTACCGCGCCGCTGGCCTTCCTGATCGGCGCCAACAGCCTTGGCAGCCTGATCTTCCCCGGCATCGCCCTGAACAATCAGCCGCAACTGCTGCTCGGCGCGGCCTGCACCGCCTTGCTGGCGCTGCTGCTCGACGGCCTGGTGACACTGGCCAGCCGCCTCTGGCTGGAACGCGGCCTGCGCCCGTCTTAAGCCTGCGCGAAGGAATTCACATGAAAAAAATAGCTTTGATCATAGGCTGCGTCCTGCTGTGCGCGGGAATTGCCCAGGCCGCGCAAAAGCCGGTGATCCGCATCGGCGCCCGGGTCTTCACCGAGCAGACGCTGCTGGCGGAAATCACCTCGCAGTACCTGCGCAGCAAGGGTTACGACACCCGGGTCACCGGCGGCCTGGGCAGCAACCTGGCACGCAGCGCCCACGAAAGCGGGCAGCTGGACATGCTCTGGGAATACACTGGGGTGTCCCTGGTGGCCTACAACCACGTGACGGAAAAACTCGACAGCCAACAGTCCTATGAGCGGGTCAAGGAGCTCGACGGGAAAAAAGGCCTGGTCTGGCTGACCCCGTCGAAGTTCAGCAATACCTACGCCCTGGCCTTGCCGAAAAACGTCGCGGACGCATACCCGCAGATCAACAGCGTCAGCGACCTGAAACACGTCCTCGACGCCGAACGCCAGGACCACCATCTGATCGCCCTGGACACCGAGTTCGCCAACCGCTCCGACGGCCTGCAAGGCATGGTCAAGCTGTACGGCATGGACCTGACCCGCAAGAACATCCGGCAGATGGACGCCGGGCTGGTCTACACCGCCCTGCGCAACGGCCAGGTGTTCGCCGGCCTGGTCTACACCACCGACGGCCGGCTCAATGCCTTCAACCTGAAATTGCTCAACGACGACCTGCATTACTTCCCGGACTACACCGCGGCCCCCGTGGTGCGCCAGGCCTACCTCGACGCCCACCCGCAACTGGCCGCCGACCTCAAGCCGCTGGCCGAACTGTTCGACGACGAAACCATGCGCCAGCTCAACGCCCGGGTCGACGTCGACCATGAAAGCCCATCCGCCGTTGCCGCAGATTTCCTGCGCCAGCATCCACTGAATTGAGGGAGGAAAGAGCCATGGAATTTCTCAACGCCTTTTCCCATCTCGACTGGCAGCAAGTCATCCAGCTGACCTGGCAGCACATCACCCTGGTGGGCATCGCCGTGACCCTGGCGATCCTCTTCGGCGTGCCCCTGGGCATCCTGATGACCCGCTTCCCGAGCCTGGCCGGGCCGCTGCAAGCCAGCGCCACCGTGCTGCTGACCATCCCGTCGATCGCCCTGTTCGGCCTGCTGCTGCCGTTCTACTCCAGGTTCGGCCAGGGCCTGGGGCCGCTGCCGGCGATCACCGCGGTGTTTCTCTACTCCCTGCTGCCGATCATGCGTAACACCTACCTGGCGCTGACCGGCGTCGAGCCGGGGATTCGCGAAGCGGCCCGCGGCATCGGCATGACCTTCGGCCAGCGCCTGCGCATGGTCGAGTTGCCGATCGCCGTGCCGGTGATCCTCGCCGGCGTGCGTACCGCGGTGGTGATGAACATCGGTGTCATGACCATCGCCGCCACCATCGGTGCCGGCGGCCTGGGTGTGCTCATTCTTGCTTCCATCAGCCGCAGCGACATGTCGATGCTGATCGTCGGCGCGGTGCTGGTCAGCCTCCTGGCCATCTTCGCCGACCTGCTTCTGCAATGGCTGCAACGTTCGCTGACTCCAAAAGGACTGCTCAAATGATCGAACTTCAAAACCTGACCAAGACCTTCCAAAGCAACGGCAAGACCATCACCGCCGTTGACTCCGTAAGCCTGACCGTCAATGAAGGCGAAATCTGCGTGTTCCTCGGGCCATCGGGCTGCGGCAAAAGCACCACGCTGAAGATGATCAACCGCCTGATCATGCCGACCTCGGGCAAGGTGCTGATCAATGGCGAAGACACCACCGGCCTCGACGAAGTGACCCTGCGCCGCAACATCGGCTACGTGATCCAGCAGATCGGCCTGTTCCCCAACATGACCATCGAGGAAAACATTGTGGTGGTGCCCAAGCTGCTGGGTTGGGACAAGCAGAAATGCCATGACCGCGCCCGCGAACTGATGAGCATGATCAAGCTGGAACCCAAGCAATATCTGCATCGCTACCCACGGGAACTGTCCGGCGGCCAGCAACAGCGGATCGGCGTGATCCGCGCGCTGGCGGCCGATGCGCCGTTGCTGCTGATGGACGAACCTTTCGGCGCGGTCGACCCGATCAACCGCGAGATGATCCAGAACGAGTTCTTCGAAATGCAGCGGGCGCTGAACAAGACCGTGATCATGGTCAGCCACGACATCGACGAGGCCATCAAGCTCGGCGACAAGATCGCCATCTTCCGCGCCGGCAAGCTGTTGCAGATCGACCATCCAGATACCCTGCTGGCCCATCCGGCGGACGACTTCGTCAGCAACTTCGTCGGCCAGGACAGCACCCTCAAGCGCCTGCTGCTGGTGAAGGCCGAGGACGCCGCCGACAACGCGCCGTCGGTGAGCCCGGAAACCCCGGTGGCCGACGCCCTGGAACTGATGGACGAACACGACCGCCGCTACCTGGTGGTGACCTGCGCCGACAACAAGGCCCTGGGGTATGTGCGCCGCCGTGACCTGCACCGCCAGACCGGCACCTGCGCCCAGTACCTGCGCGAGTTCAACGCCACCGCGGCCTACGACGAACACCTGCGCATCCTGCTGTCGCGGATGTACGAGTTCAACCGTTCGTGGCTGCCGGTGCTGGATGCCGAGCGGGTGTTCCTCGGCGAAGTGACCCAGGAATCGATTGCCGCCTACCTCAGCTCCGGCCGCTCGCGCGGCATGAAAACCAACATCGTCTCGCCGGCCGAGACTGCACTGGCCTGACCTGCCGCATCGGTCCGATCTTGTAGCCGCTGCCGAAGAATGAGGCTGCGATCGGCCGCGAAGCGGCCGTGCCCCCCGCCCTCGGTGTATCTGATATACCGAGGTGCCGGCTCTGCGCCTGCTTCGCAGTCGATCGCAGCCTCGTGCCTCGGCAGCGGCTACAGTGCCTCGCGACACCTGCCCGCACTCGACCGGGAACCGGGCCCCTCACGCCACGAATTCCCCACCCTGGGGAACATCAGCCTGTCATCTGGGTCGGTTACATAAATGACTGGCTCGGGCCACGCGACGAACGCGTGCAAAAACGCGACATTTTTTGTTGATCTCAGGCCCCTCACGCCCTAAAGTTCGCGCCGAACGTCCATGCTGGAAACGATCCATCCGGCTCAAGTACTGACGACGAGACAGCAAGGCCAAGGGCAAATACGCCCGTGGCCTTTTTGCTTTCGGCGGCAATGCCTTGGGAAGTAGGCGAACCAAAGTGGGGATACGGAGGACGTTCATTTGCACCCATTGTTTTTACCCGTTTGCCATTAGGAGCTCCCAGGTATGTCGATTCAGGTCGAAGACTATTTCGCGCGCGAAACCTTTCAGAAAATGAAG
This sequence comes from Pseudomonas sp. LAMO17WK12:I10, assembly GCF_900215185.1. Classification (NCBI taxonomy): domain Bacteria; kingdom Pseudomonadati; phylum Pseudomonadota; class Gammaproteobacteria; order Pseudomonadales; family Pseudomonadaceae; genus Pseudomonas; species Pseudomonas sp. LAMO17WK12:I10. Next base: position 179,602 of record NZ_OBDX01000010.1, read on the forward strand.
GCGTTCGCCGACAAGCAAGAAACCCCGTTCGTGGTCATCGACACCCAGATGATCGCCCAAGCCTACGATGACCTGCGTGCCGGTTTCGAGTTCGCCAAGGTCTACTACGCGGTAAAGGCCAACCCGGCCGTCGAAATCATCGACCTGCTGCGGGAAAAAGGTTCGAACTTCGACATCGCCTCGATCTACGAGCTGGACAAGGTGCTGGGCCGCGGCGTCAGCCCGGACCAGATCAGCTACGGCAACACCATCAAGAAATCCAAGGACATCCGCTACTTCTACGAGAAGGGCGTGCGTCTGTATGCCACCGACTCCGAAGCCGACCTGCGCAACATCGCCAAGGCCGCGCCGGGCTCGAAAGTCTATGTACGCATCCTCACCGAAGGCTCGACCACCGCTGACTGGCCGCTGTCGCGCAAGTTCGGCTGCCAGACCGACATGGCCATGGACCTGCTGATCCTCGCCCGCGACCTGGGCCTGGTGCCTTACGGCGTGTCGTTCCACGTGGGTTCGCAACAGCGCGACATCAGCGTCTGGGACGCGGCGATCGCCAAGGTCAAGGTGATCTTCGAACGCCTGAAGGAAGAAGACGGCATCCACCTCAAGCTGATCAACATGGGTGGCGGCTTCCCGGCCAACTACATCACCCGCACCAACAGCCTGGAAACCTACGCCGAGGAAATCATCCGCTTCCTCAAGGAAGACTTCGGCGACGAGCTGCCGGAAATCATCCTCGAACCAGGCCGTTCGCTGATTGCCAACGCCGGCATCCTGGTCAGCGAAGTGGTGCTGGTGGCGCGTAAATCCCGGACCGCCGTGGAACGCTGGATCTACACCGACGTGGGCAAGTTCTCCGGCCTGATCGAAACCATGGACGAAGCCATCAAGTTCCCGATCTGGACCGAGAAGAAAGGCGAGACGGAAGAAGTGGTAATCGCCGGTCCGACCTGCGACAGCGCCGACATCATGTACGAGAACTACAAGTACGGCCTGCCGCTGAACCTGGCCATCGGCGACCGCCTGTACTGGCTGTCCACCGGTGCCTACACCACCAGCTACAGCGCTGTGGAATTCAACGGCTTCCCGCCACTGAAATCCTTCTACCTGTAAGCGCCACGCCGTAACGAAAAAGCCCATGACGCGTCATGGGCTTTTTCATTCAGGGCATCGGGCGGCTCGAATCACTAGCGGTCTTCTCGTACATGCCACACTCGCAGGATGTAGAGCGTCGCATCCTGGATCTCGTAACGCATCTCGTAAGGCCCGACCAATAAACGCCGAACATCGCGAGGCTGAAACTCCTCCAACTGTTCGCCGATACGCGGGTTGGTCAGCAGGGTATCCGGGGCCTGCGTGAGCGATTGCACAGTTCGAGCTGCCACCGAACGGTTCACCGGAGCAAGAAACTCAAACAGTCGGGCCAGGTCCGACAGTGCCTTGCTCGTCCATTTCAATTCCCTCACTTGGGCACCGGCAAAGGCTTGTCACTCATCAGGCTTTCAGCCCATGCCTGGACCGCCTGGTGATCGATGACCCGCCCAGCATCCACATCGGCCAAAGCCTCATGGGTCAGGCGACTGCGCTCCTCTTCCTGATCGACCCACGCCACCAGAGCCTGCTTGACGATCCAGCCGCGCGAGCGCTCCAGCCGGGAGGCCATCTGGTCGACCTTGTCGGCCAACTCCAACGGCACATGTGCGGTCAGCACTTTAGTTGCGGTCATGATGGTTCTATCTCCGCCGTATCAAATGATGAAGAGTGATTAACTTTCAATCATAGTGATTTACATCTGAGCAGCAAGCAGCGCCAAGTCCCGCTCGTCACCCAGCTCTGCCGCACGCCGGTGATAGGCCAGGGCCAAGCCGCGGATCTGCGGATGAGCCGCCTGCAACAAGGCGCCGCGGGCGACCCGCAAGAAGTTCAGATTACCGTCTTCCAGGGCCTTGTTTAGCCAACCCAGCGCCTCATCGATACGCCCGGCATCGGCCAGCACCGCGGCATGGCTGAACTGCCCACGAAAATCCCCACCCTCGGCCGAACGGCGATACCAGTCACAGGCCGCCGCGACATCCCTGGGGCAGTGGCGCCCCTCCTCCAGATAACGGCCCAACAGGTTCATGGATTTGGCGTGGCCCATCGCCGCCGCGCGCTGGTAGCAGTTCAAGGCCAGGGCGTGGTTTTCAGCGACTCCGCGTCCGGTGGCCAGCAGGTTGGCGTAGTTGTACAGCGCCCAGTCCAGCCCGGCTTCGGCGGCCTGGCGATAATGCCCGGCGGCGGCCTGGGCATCGGCCTCGCAGCCCCAGCCATGCTCGTGGCAACGCCCCAGCATGTTGCGCGCCATCAGCTGCCCGCCCTTGGCGGCGATCGCGAACCAGCGCAGCGCCAGCGCCTGGTCGCGCTCGATGCCCAGGCCATCGAGCAGGATCTGCCCGAGCAGCGCCTGGGCATCCGGCACGCCCTCCCCGGCCGCCAGCAGGATCGCCTGGGCGGCCCGGGCCGGGCTCTGTTCGAGCATGGCGCGCAGTTGCTCGCCGTCGAGGACTTCCTCGCGGCGTAACTGGAAACTCACGGCTTACACCTCGACCCAGCGACGCAACAGGTTGTGGTAGGTGCCGGTCAGGCGGATCAGCGACGGATGCTCCGGCATGTCGCGGGTCAGTTGCTGGATCGCCTCGTCCATCTCGAACAGCAGGGCGCGCTGGCTGTCTTCGCGCACCAGGCTCTGGGTCCAGAAGAACGATGCGTAACGGGTGCCGCGGGTGACCGCGTTGACCTTGTGCAGGCTGGTGCCCGGGTACAGCACCATGTCGCCGGCCGGCAGCTTCACCCGCTGGGTGCCGAAGGTGTCCTGGATTTCCAGCTCGCCGCCGTCGTAGTCCTCCGGGTCGCTGAAAAACAGGGTCGACGACAGGTCGGTCCGCACCCGCTCGACGCTGCCCTTGGGCTGGCGCACGGCGTTGTCGATATGAAAGTCGAAACTGCCACCGGCGGTGTAGCAGTTGAGCAGCGGCGGGAAAACCTTGTGCGGCAGCGCCGCCGACATGAAGCGCGGGTGCTGCCACAGGCGCTCGAGCATCGCCGCGCCGATCTCCTGGGCCAGCGGATGGCCTTCGGGCAGTTGCAGGTTGTGCTTGGCCTTGGCCGACTGGTAACCGGCGGTGATCTTGCCGTCGGCCCAGTCCGCCTGCTCCAGGGCCTCACGGATACGCAGCACTTCTTCACGGGAGAACAGGCCGGGAATATGCAGGAGCATGAGGCAATACCTGAAAGCAAAGGGGTGCAAATGATATTGATTCTTATTGCAAATGTAAAATGCGTAGACGAATGAAAGCGTAAAAACCGTAAAGCGAAATTGTAAAGAATGTAAATTCCACGCGAATAGCAATATTTCGCAATTGATACATAGACTTGTTCGCCTTATATTCCGCCGCCTCAAATCCTTGGGGAGGGGAATCACCATGTCGCGCCAACCACCACAATTACCGCTCGGTTCACCACGCCTGCTGGCGTCTGCGATTGGCGTGGCAATCACCGCCGGCTCCGCAGCCCATATGGCTTATGCCGCGGAAAACACCGAGAAGAAAGCCGCCGGCAATGCCATTTCCCTGGACGCCACCAGCATCACCGGCGAAGCCCAGGACCAGACGTCCTACCAGGTCGAAAAAGCCTCGTCGCAGAAGTACACCGCACCGCTGGTCAACACCCCGCGCTCGGTCACCGTGGTGCCTCAACAAGTGCTCAAGGACACCGCCGCCACCTCGCTGCAGGATGCGCTGCGCACCGTGCCGGGCATTACTTTCGGCGCCGGCGAAGGCGGCAACCCGCAAGGCGACCGTCCGTTCATCCGTGGCTTCGATGCCCAGGGCGACACCTACCTCGACGGCGTGCGCGATACCGGCGGCCAGAGCCGCGAGATCTTCGACATCGAATCGGTCGAAGTCAGCAAGGGCCCCAACTCCTCCTTCGGCGGTCGCGGCTCGGCCGGCGGCAGCCTCAACCTGGTGAGCAAGACGCCCAAGCAGCAAGACTTCCTCAACGGCGGCTTCACCTACGGTTCCGACCAGACCCGCCGTTATGTGCTGGACGTCAACCGCCAGTTCCTTGACAGCGCCGCCTTCCGCCTGAACCTGATGAGCCACGAGCAGAACGTGGCCGGTCGCGACGCCGTCAACTACGACCGCTGGGGCGTGGCACCGTCCCTGACCTTCGGCCTGGGCACCCCGACCCGGGTCAACTTCAGCTACTACCACATGGAAAGCGACGATCTGCCGGATTCGGGCATTCCCTACGGCTACAGCTCGGCCAGCGCCACCGCCCACAAGCACGACAAACCCACCGACGGCGGCGACAGCGACAACTTCTATGGCTTGAAGGATCGGGACTTCCGCAAGACCCGCGCGGATATCAGCACCGTCTCCATCGAGCACGACCTGAACGACAACATGACGCTGAAAAACACCCTGCGTCATGGCAACACCGGCCAGGACTACATCCTCACCCAGCCGGACGACAGCAAGTTCAACGTCAACAAGTACGGCACCGTGTGGCGTCGCGCCAACTCGCGGGTGTCCACCACCGAAACCACCACCAACCAGACCGACCTGTTCGGCGAATTCCAGGCCCTGGGCTTCAAGCACACCTACTCCACGGGCCTGGAGTTCACTGGCGAAGAGACACGCGTCAGCAGCTACAACATCGCCGGCAACACCGCCAAGGTCTGTAATCCGGGCAGCATCCCCAGCTGCACCTCGCTGAGCAACCCGAACCCGGACGATGCCTGGACCGGCGACATCAGCCGCAACTACAACGGCACCAACACCAAAGCCACCAGCCGCGCGGCCTATGTGTTCGACACCATCGAACTCGATCCGCAATGGCTGCTCAACGTCGGCCTGCGCTACGACACCTTCGACACCGAGGCCAATACCAACGCCGCCACCGGGCGCACCAAGATCAAGGACGACAGCCAGTTCTGGAACTGGCAGGCCGGCCTGGTGTGGAAACCGACGGACAACGGCAGCGTCTACGCCTCCTACGCCACCTCGGCCTCGCCAGCGGGCGGCCTGGTCGGCGAGGGCGCGGACGGCAACCCATTGTCCGCCGGCGCCAGCGTCAGCGATCTGCAACCGGAAGAAACCGTCAACTACGAGCTGGGCACCAAGTGGGACGTGTTCAACGACCGCCTGTCCCTGACCGCCGCGGTGTTCCGTACCGAGAAGAAAAACACCCGCATCCTGGTCGATGCCCTGACCTACCAGAACGCCGGTGAGTCCCGCGTCGACGGCCTGGAGCTGTCGGCCAGCGGCAAGATCACCGACAAGTGGCAAGTCTTCGCCGGCTACAGCTACCTGAAAAGCGAGCTGGTGGACGCCGGCCTCAACGGGCGTAACGGGGTCGTCAGCGCCGGTTCGAACAAAGGCAATGAAATGCCGAACACGCCGAAAAACAGCTTCAGCCTGTGGACCACTTATGAAGTGTTGCCGAAGCTGACCGTCGGCGGCGGTGCGTTCTATGTCGACGAGGTGTATGGCGATGCCGGCAACACCGTGTATGTGCCGTCCTACACCCGCTACGACGCCATGGCCAGCTACAAGCTGAGCAAGAACGTCGACCTGCAGCTGAACGTGCAGAACCTGACCGACAAGACCTACTACGACAAAGCCTACTCGGCGCACTTCGCCAACCAGGCAGCCGGCCGTACCGCCTTGTTCACCACCAACTTCCACTTCTGACGGGTTTCACCTGTAGCCGCTGCCGCAGGCTGCGATCGACCCCGCAGGGGGCGCAAGATCGTGAAATCGCTGGAGGACCTGCGGTCCTATCGCAGCCTTCGGCAGCGGCTACACCCACGCAAGCCCCATCCACTTCGGTGAGTGGGGCTTTTGTGCGTAAGAAAGAATGTTTCTCGACAACTCACGGCATAATGCGCGCCGTGGCACAGACTTAAGAACCAGCGAGGCGGTCGACGTGTTGAAGAAAACCCTGTTCCAGTTGCACTGGTTTTTCGGCATCAGCGCCGGTCTGGTCCTGGCCTTGATGGGCATTACCGGAGCGACGGTATCGTTCCAGGATGAAATCCTGCGTGCCCTCAACCCCTCCACACTGCAGGTGGAAAAGCAGCCGGCCGGGGTCCTGCCGCCCGCCGAGCTGGTGGAAAAGATCCAGGCCGCCTCGGGCAAGACCGTGTCGATGCTCACCGTGGAAGCCGACAGCGGCAACGCCGCCCGCGTGTGGTTCACCCCGCCACCGGGCCAGCGCCGTGGCGAGATGCGCTATTTCGACCCCTACACCGGCGAATTCATGGGCAGCGCCCTGGGCCAGGACTTCTTCGGCCTGATGCTGCAACTGCACCGTTTCCTGGCCATGGGCGACAGCGGCCGGCAGATCACCGGTGCCTGCACCCTGATCCTGATTTTCTTCTGCCTGTCCGGCCTCTACCTGCGCTGGCCGCGCCAGGTGGCGAGCTGGCGCGCCTGGCTGACCCTGGACTGGGCGAAAAAAGGCCGCGGCTTCAACTGGGACCTGCACGCCGTGGCCGGGACCTGGTGCCTGCTGTTCTATCTATTGGCGGCGCTGACTGGCTTGTCCTGGTCCTACGAGTGGTACAACAAGGGCCTGAACAAACTGCTGGCCGACTCGCCACAAAGCCAACGCATGAAGAACCGGGGCGCGCCGCCCAAGGGTCCGGCGCCGACCGCCGACTACAACGCCATGTGGCTGGGCATCTACAGCACCGCCGGCAAGGACCTGAGTTCCTACAACATCCGCATGCCGGCGGTGGCCGGCCAGCCGGCGACCGTGTTCTACCTGCTGAAGCATTCGCCCCATGACCGGGCGCTGAACCAGATCACTATCGACCCGAACAGCGGCGTGGTCAGCCGCCACGACCGCTACAGCGACAAGAGCCTCAAGGCCCAGTTGCTGACCAGCCTCTATGCCCTGCACGTGGGCAGCTACTTCGGCATTGTCGGGCGCATCCTGGTGACCATTGCTTCGCTGACCATGCCGCTGTTCTTTATCACCGGCTGGCTGCTGTACCTGGATCGCCGGCGCAAGAAACGCCAGATCAAGGACGCGCGCCAGGGACTGAGCGCCGACACCGGCGATACTTCGGCCTGGCTGATCGGTTTCGCCAGCCAGAGCGGTTTCGCCGAACAACTGGCCTGGCAGACCGCCGGGCAATTGCAGGCCGCCGGCGTACCGACCAAGGTCCAGCCGTTGGCCAGCGTCAGCGAGCAGGACCTGCTCAATACCCAGAACGCATTGTTCGTGGTCAGCACCTTCGGCGACGGCGAAGCGCCGGACAGCGCCCGGGGCTTCGAGCGCAAGGTGCTGGGCCGCGCCTTGTCCCTGGACAACCTCAAGTACGCCGTACTGGGCCTGGGCGACCGGCAATACCCGCACTTCTGCGGTTTTGCCAAGCGCCTGCATGGCTGGCTGACCGAGCATGGCGGCAACACCCTGTTCGCCCCGGTGGAAGTCGACAGCGGCGACAGCTACGCCCTGCGCCACTGGCAGCAGCAACTGGGCCAATTGATCGGCCAGGCGCCGGTAGACCTGTGGCAAGCGCCCGCCTACGACAACTGGACCCTGAATCAACGCGAGCTGTTGAACCCGGACAGCAGCGGTTCGGGCGTCTACCTGCTGGGCCTCACCCCACAGCAGCCGAGCAGCTGGCTGGCCGGCGACCTGGTAGAAGTGCTGCCGCGCAATTGCGCATGGGCCATCGAGTTCTTCCTCGACGGCCTCGGCCTGGACGGCAGCGCCACGGTGCAGCTCGACGGCCTGACGGAAACCCTGACCCAGGCCCTGGCCAGCCGCCAGCTCCCGGAAAACCGTGCCCATCTGGTGGGCCTGCATGCCCAGGCGCTGGTGGATGCCCTGGTGCCGCTGGCGATGCGTGAATACTCCATCGCCTCGCTGGCCAGCGACGGCCAGCTGGAACTGCTGGTGCGCCAGGAACGTCACCCCGACGGCAGCCTGGGCATCGGCTCCGGCTGGCTCACCGAGCATGCGCCGGTCGGTTCGGCCATCAGCCTGCGGGTGCGGCGCAACAGCGGCTTCCATCTGCCAGCCGAGCCTTGCCCGCTGATCCTGCTGGGCAACGGCACGGGCCTGGCCGGCTTGCGCAGCCTGCTCAAGGCGCGCATCGCCGACGGCCAGCAAGACAACTGGCTGATCTTCGGCGAGCGCAACGCCGAGCATGACTTCTACTGCAAGGACGAGCTGCAGGAATGGCTGACCGCCGGCGACCTGCGCCGCCTGGACCTGGCGTTCTCCCGCGACCAGGCCGAGAAAATCTACGTCCAGGATCGCCTGCGCCAACAGGCCGAACGCCTCAAGCAATGGCTGGCCGACGGCGCCGCGATCTACATCTGCGGCAGCCTGCAAGGCATGGCCTCGGGCGTGGATCAGGTGCTCAACGAAGTGCTGGGGGCCGAGGTGGTCGAACGGCTGATCGAACAAGGCCGCTATCGCCGCGATGTCTACTGACCCACTGATGCTTCTGTAGGAGCAAAGCTTGCTCGCGATAGGCCGAAGGCCGGTAGCGGCCTTGATACCGCCATCGCGAGCAATCGAGGTCGACCGGCCGCTCCTACAGAAGCGGGCAGGTGGCTAAACCGGCTGCAACTTGCGCTCGAACACCGCCACCCCGTCCAAGTCCCGCAGGATCACCTTCAACTCCCCGCTCTGCCCTTCGATCTGCACCTCGCCGAAGAACTGGAAGCCGGCGAACGGCGAGGTGTTCTGCGCCGGCGGCGCCTTCTGGAACACCACCTCCGGGCCGAAGGTCTGGTCCAGCGCGTTGGGCCCGAAACTGCCGGCATTCAAAGGCCCGGCGACGAATTCCCAGAACGGTTCGAAGTCCTGGAACGCCGCGCGGTCCGGGTGGTAATGGTGCGCCGCGCAGTAATGCACGTCTGCCGTCAGCCATACATGGTTGCGCACCTTGTGCTTGCGCAGGAACGCCAGCAACTCGGCGATCTCCAGCTCGCGGCCCTGGGCCGGGCCCGGGTCGCCGTTGGCGATCGCCTCCCAGCGCGGCACGCCGGGGCTGACCTCTCCGTCCGGCACGCCAAGGCCGATGGGCATGTCGGCCGCCACCACCTTCCACTGCGCCTTGGAGTGCTTGAGCCCCTGCTTGAGCCAGTCCAGCTGCTCACGGCCGAGAAACGGCTTGGCCGCGCCAAGGTTGTCGTCGTTGCCACCGCGATAGCTGCGCATGTCCAGCACGAACACATCCAGCAGCGGCCCGTAGCTCAGCTTGCGATAGATGCGCCCACCCTGGTCGGCGCTCTGCAAGCGCATCGGCGCGTATTCCAGCCAGGCCTGCCGCGCGCGCCCCACCAGGGTGTGGATATCTTTGCTGGTGTAACGCTCATCCAGCATCTTGCTCGGCGACCAGTTGTTGACCACCTCATGGTCGTCCCACTGCCAGATTTGCGGCACCTCGGCGTTGAAGCGCCGCACGTTCTCGTCCAGCAGGTTATAGCGGTAGTTGCCGCGGTATTCGTCGAGGGTCTCGGCGACCTTGCTCTTGGCCTCGGTGGTGATATTGCGCCATACCCGGCCATTCTCGGTGGTCAGCTGCGCCGGCACCGGGCCGTCGGCGTAAATGGTGTCGCCGCTGTGGATAAAAAAGTCCGGCAGGCGCCGGCGCATGGCCTCGTAGATGCGCATGCCGCCAATGTCCGGGTTGATGCCAAAACCCTGGCCGACGGTGTCGCCACTCCACACAAAGCGGATATCGCGGCGGGTCTGCGGCACGCTGCGCAAATGGCCGAACCAGGGTTTGCTGCGCACGCCGGTCTGCGCGTCCTCGAAATACACCCGATAAAAAATCGCCTGATCAGTGGGCAGCCCGCCCAACTCGACCCGCGCGGTGAAGTCGGTGCGGGCATCGACCAGGGGTGAGACAAACTTGCGCGGATTGCTGAACAGGCTGCGGGTATCCCACTCCACCACCATCCGCGCCGGCCGATCGGTACGGCTCCAGACCATCGCCCGGTCGCCGAGCAAGTCGCCGGACTGCACGCCATCGACCATCTTCGGCCGGTCCTTGGGCGAAGCGATCACCGCCGGCGCCAGCCCCGGCAGCAACAACCCCGCCCCCGCCACCTGAATCAAACGCCGCCGACCGAGAGTGAAATCGCTCATGGTTGCTCCCTGACCACCTGTCAAAAGGCAACCTTAGTAGGCGGCGATGAAGGGGATATGACAAGGGACGGGGCTGGCAAATGTCATGGCTGCAAAAACGGGACGCGGTGTTATTCCCGGCACTGGCGGATGCTGGAGGATAGGCGTTGGGGCTGCCTGTACGGCAGTGAACGCCTGTTCCGCGAGTGCAGACATTCGTTCAGGCTCGATCATCTGTGGCGAGCTGCTCGTAATCGAATGCTACCTGCCCGCCGCAGCTGTCAGCGTGTGCTCATTCAGGGTGATTCAAGGACGGAAAGGATCAGGCCCGCCATTTACTGTGGAGCAGGACAGCTCTTGGCGGCGGCCTGGAGTGCCTTTGCGTAGTCCACGTAGGTTTCTAGATCGTAAGGTTCGGCGGTTATTTCAAAGCTCGACTCTCCGTCGGAGCCGATCTCCTGCCAGACTTCCAGAGCCCATTTCCGACCATTCTGCGATGCTACCAAGTCAAAAGTATGGCTATTCAGATCACTGCTTTCACCTAGAAAGGAGTAGCGATAATGCAGACTCTTGTACCAGTTAGGTATCGCCGTAATTGCTCTAATGGCGTTTTTTGCGAGTCCCTTATCGGTCTCATTCAACTCATACATTTTGCCAATGATGAATTTTCCAGTTCGTTCTAGTTCTGCTATCGGTACAGGCAGCGGTTCTCGACTGATCAACCGAGAATACTGGCAGTCAAACACCCAGCGACCAGTCTTCACATAGTCGTCGGCGTAGATCACCACGCCGTTGCCCAAGTCCGTCTTGTATACGCTCGTCATTACTTTGAATCCGTAGTTGGCCGCAATCAGCAACAAAGGAGAAAAAATGCTAAAGGCTATCCAGAAGCCTTTACTTCGGTAAAAACTCAAAGTGGCCTCCCGGTACGCCAAGGGGTGTATCACCAGAAATCACGGGATTGATAGCGCCCATGGTCTGGTAAGTGAATTCGAGTAAACGATGGCTATTCTTTCGCTCCTTTTCCAGTGTTTCCCACTTCCTGCACCATTCTTTCCCAGGTGCTGCGTTGCCACTGATTCCGCAAAGATCGCCCATGCGGCGCTCCTCGAACGAACCCCAGGTGTTCTTGTAGTCCGAGCGTCGAACAAAGGCGTGCACCTTGATCTGCAGATGATTGGCCAGCAACTGCGCCAGGCTCTCATTCGTCTGCGGAAAGAACTGGATACCATCTTCGACGGGGAAGTCTGACCGACTGCCCATGCCGGTCCTACAGGCGTAGCTGTCGATCTGCGCCGAACTGGCAAACGCCGAAGGTGAAATCTTCTCGTAGCTCAGTACGTCCAGGGACATTTGGAAGTCGCCGGCGAGCTGATAGCCGAAGGCGATCCGATGCGGCACGCCGTGGCTGAACAGCGATAGGTGTTGGATGGGTGATTGCTTGCGGTCCTTGCCCTGGTTCATGTAGTCGATCAGTTCCTGAACGTTGGTTACGCCAATAAAGCCAGCATCATAGGCATCAGCGGATTCACGTGCAGCACTGAGCATTGCTTCACTGTACGACGGAGTGAATACCACCAGCGTCCGCGCCAGGGCAGGCTTGCTGCGCTTGAATTCAGCCAGCTCGCGCACAGCCTGGCCGATGAACATCATTTGGTTACCCGAGCCTGTGTCGTGCTGGCTGCCGGCGACTGCGATTAGCTCGGGAGTCAACGGCTCCTTCGGGGTTGTTAAGGACGAACTGCCAGGTTGCACCAGAGCGCCCGAGAGCAAGGCGCGCTGCTCCAGTTGTGGATCGGCCAACAGCTCAGACATCAGTTGATCATTCACTGAGCCGTCCGGGCGCACGGCACCGAGCTTGGCGAAGTCAACGATAGTCTGGATTGCTGCACCACCGAACTGGAAACCGCCGAAGGTATCGGGGCTGCCCGAGATGATCGTTCCGCCGTGACTGGTAGGGCTGCCCAGGTGAGCCATTGGGCGCCCGTTCAAGATGATCGAGGGAAACCCCGTGGTAATAACCGCACCACAACCGCAGGTGTCTCCAACTCGGGCGGCACCCATGAAGTTGATGTTTATGTCACTGGAAGCGGAGGTAATCGAGGTGGTGCCATGACCTGGAAGTGGGCAGACGTGTTTGTCGCCCAGGCGAGCAGAGGGGAGCATTTATCATCCTTGCCTTAGCTGATCCGTGGGGGAGGCTCTGATTCTTTGCAACTCCCCGAACCTAGCAAGTGGCGAAAGGCAAGGCTGTAAGACGATTCTGAACTTTGATGAGGTGGCTGTTTTGGTAGTTCGCCTCTTACGGGTCTACAGACAAAAAAACGCCCCGACCGGGATCGAGGCGAGCTCCCACTCTACCGACCATTAACGCCAGTCGTTAAAGCGAGTTGGGCCATACCTTCAATGCGTTTATGGCAGTTGCCTATTCGGCAGTGAACACTCACCCCGCGCCCATCGGCAACCAGCGGGATTTCTAAGCTGCCTATCCGGCAGTGAACATCGCAGCCATGCTCAAGCCGTGCTTTGTTGTTTTCTAAGCTGCCTATCCGGCAGTGAACCGAGCAATCGACCAGGGGCGCGGCGCGGTCCCGCAGTAAGCTGCCTATCCGGCAGTGAACTAGACAAATATCCCAATAGCACCATGATTTCAAAGAGAAATCATGCTGAACACCGTATTTACCCCTCTTTTCGGGGACCATTGTAAGTGCTTGATTTACATAGGTCCGGAATCCGCTCGGAAAAAAGGGTCAGCGTCAGGAAGCAGAACACCGGCGCTCAGACTAGCGCCATGGATTTGTTTTGTCTGGCCCAACCAGCCGCGAATATCAAGAAGGATCGCGGCCAGCGGGCCGTTGCCGATCAGCGACGATTGCCGTCGAGCAAGGCATCCACCACACCGCGCGCCATTTCCACGGAATGCACCAGCGACCAGATCAGGCCACGCTCCACGCCACTGGCCCGCTCGGTGATCTCATCGGACACCTCTTCGGCCGCCTTGAGCAGGATCGAAACGTGAAGCAACGCCTCTTCGGCGCTGATGCCGGGACGGACGGTGAAGAGCGAATCGTTACCGCAGGCCCCGCCGCGGTGGGTTTCAAGGCTGCGAGCAACGAACCTTCCACCGGATGGTTGGCCAGCGCCTGACGGACCTGCTCATTGGCCTGGTCGTGGTCTGGATTGCGGCGTGAGAACGGCAGGGAAACGGGTGGATCGGGGACGAGCTTTTTCATGGTGTAACTCCCGAGCAATGGAGCTTTCACCCGTCGCTGCTAAACGATTGAGGGTGGCAGATGGACGCGGGTTAGCAGACCAGGGCTCAGGAACCCGGCGCACCCGAAGGTGCCCCACGTACAGCCGCCATAACAGACCAGCCAGAATGAAATCCGACCGGGAAGACATGGTGTCTTATACGCCTGAGACTTACCGAGCTGCTAAACCCGGCCACTGAAAAACCAGTGACAAACCCGAGGCTAGACAGCGCCCTTCCCAGACGCAAGCGGCCCGGAGTTTCTCGGAAAAGCCTTACAAAGGAAAGCGAAGTGCCTCACTTTCAGACGGCGTCTTACACGACAAACCTGTCAGCCGCGGGACCTGATCGCGAGCAAGCTCGCTCCTACAAAAGGCTCCGATATAACCGCGATCTCTGTAGCCGCTGCCGAAGGCTGCGATAGGACCGAAGGTCCTCCAGCGGTCTCAAGACCCTGCGTCCGCTTCGCGGCCGATCGCAGCCTCGCAAGCTCGGCAGCGGCTACAAGGTTTAGCGCCGACCGGTAGGTCGCGCCCGGCTTTTGATCTTGATCTACCCGCCCCATCGGGAGGCCGAGCGGAGGCGTTCATCAGGGGGATGGCGCGCAGCGCCCCTCGACGCAGTCGAGGACATCGTATGGAGGTCGAAGCG